>JAFYIM010000226.1 GCA_017538635.1 bacterium | reverse complement strand
AGGCAATTAAGCGCGGGCTGGACACCGAAAGCAACGTTCCCAAAATGTTCACGGCTTTCACAGCGCCGGAATCCGTAGAGATGTTCCGCAGAACGGGCGTCTATACGGAAAAAGAACTTGCTGCCCGCAACGAAGTCAAATGGGAGACCTACGTCAAGAAAGTCCAGATAGAGGCGCGCGTAATAGGCCGCATGGCGACAAACCACGTCATCCCGGCCGCCCTGGAATACAAGACGAGGCTATTGAAGAGCGTCTCTCTCTCCAAGGAGATCTTCCCCGAAGATTATCTTGCGACTTCCGGTCCGGAAATAGAATTGGCCAAAGAAGTGTCGGATCTGATCGCTGAGATCCGCTCCGACGTTGACGCGCTAATAGAAGCGAGAAAGAAGGCCAACGTCATAGAGGACATCTACAAGAAGGCGCTCGCCTACCACGAAGTGGCCGCCATGATAGAAGTCGTCAGGAAGCCCATAGACAGGCTCGAGGAGCTTGTCGACAACGACCTCTGGCCGCTGCCCAAGTACCGCGAACTGCTCTTCATAAACTAGAACACAAAAACGATCATGACCAAGAATTGCATAAACGTCGGCCTCATCGGCTGCGGCGTCGTCGGCACCGGCGTCGCCAACAACCTCGTGAACGGGACGGCGCAGAAACGCCATCTCAATTGCGAACTCAAGCTGAAAAAGATCGCGGATCTTTACCCCTACAAGGAACGCGCCTACAAACTCCCGCTTGACCTCTTCACCACGAACGCCGACGACATCCTTGACGATCCCGAGATCGACATCGTCGTCGAGCTGATCGGCGGCTGCGGCATCGCCCTCTCGGTTATCACGAAGGCCCTGGAAAACAAGAAGAACGTCGTGACCGCCAACAAGGCGCTCCTGGCCGAATACGGGCCCAGGCTGGCCGCGCTCGCAGATGAAAACGGCGTCGATCTCTATTACGAAGCCGCGGTCTGCGGCGGAATACCTGTGATCAAGGCCATAAGGGAAGGCTTGACAGCCGACACGATAAGGAGCGTCCGCGGCATCGTCAACGGTACCTGCAACTACATCCTGACCAGGATGGGCAAGGACCAGATGGCTTTTGACGACGCCGTCAAAGCCGCGCAGCAGAACGGATACGCGGAAGCGGATCCCACCTTCGACCTTATCGGCAAAGATTCTTTGCACAAACTGGTCCTGCTCTGCGCCAACTGTTTCGGCTCCTGGGTCAAACCGGAAAACATCTCTACGGAAGGCATCATGGGCCTCGACCAGATCGACATCCGCTGCGCCTATGAGCTCGGGTACGTCATCAAACTCTTGGCCTGGGCCAAAGAGAAGGATGGCAAGCTGGAGTGCATGGTCGCCCCGACGCTCATCGACAAAGGAAGCATGCTGGCCAAAGTAAGCGACGCCTACAACGCCGTCGAGATCAACGGAACGCCCATCGGCCGCACCGTCTATTACGGCGAGGGCGCCGGCATGGACGCCACCAGCAGCGCCGTGACAGCCGACATAATAGACATCGCAAGGAACATCCACAGCGGTTCTGTCGGAAGGCTGCCGGTTTTCGCGCTCGACAAGGAAATCAAAGTCGTGCCCGCCCCTGAAATGGAAATGCGCTATTATCTGCGCTGGAAAACGGACGACAAGCCGGGCGTCATAGCCGCGCTCTCAAACGTCTTGACGGAAAGGAACATCGGCATCAGCTCCGTAATTTTGCACGAATTCGCCAAAGCCCAGCCTTATTCTATCGTGACGTTCATGACGAGAGAAACCAAAGAAGCTCAGATGAAGGACGCCATCAGTGAACTCGACAAACTCGGCTGCATTCAGTCCAAGACCGTCATGCTCAGAGTGGAATCAGGCTTCTGATTCACTTGATCTTCTTCTCGACTTCGATGGGGCCGTACAAAGGCCCGCCGTCCACCGTTATTTTCAGGGTGGTGTCTTCCGGAGGCTCCTCTATAGTCACAGCGCTTACGAAGTTTGTGAAGGTGGCGTACGGGAAATAATTGGCGACGAAATCGGATAACGTGAGATCCCTTTGCTCAATAAGATTCCCCTTGCTCTCAACAAGCATTTTGACGCCGACCTTTGAGGGATCGTTCTGGAGCGTCACATGCTCAGCCTGACGCCAGTAGCAGGCTTCCAGGTCGTAATCGCGCTTGTACATGTAGTAGCGCGGTCCGTTGTCATAAGAGAAATAGAGCATCACTTCGCGAAGATTGGCATTTGAAGGTGAAGTCCTCGTTTCAATCTCAGCCGTGAGCTTTTTGAAGACGTCCACAGGCTCAATATTTTCAGGAGAATCGGCGGTACGGCCGGAATTGTAGAACATGTAGGTGTAGCCGTCCTTTATGTAGCGGATCCTGACGGTCAGATCCACATTGTCGTCCCAGACTTCATCCGTCTGCATGTTGGTCGTTCTGAAAGCCTTCGCCATGCGCTCTCTGTAGGCGTCGTCATGGTAACTGAGAATATCGTTCCAGCGCCGCATGTTTGCTTCCCTGATAAGGCTCTGGTTGGCCCAGAGGGTTATGTTAGCGACTTCCCCCGGCAGTTTGATAGGCTTGAAGGCCGAGCGGCTGAAATAACCGTGTTTGGAGATGCAAGTCCCCAAAAAGAAAGAGGGCGTTTTGAACGCTCCCACCCTGTTGGTGTCAGCGTACATTTCCCCGGAAAAATACTGTCTCTCCCCTATCGCCAAAAGAATTGGGACTATGCTTTCGGGATCCTCATTGGGCTCGCTGTAAAAAGCGGCGTACTTTGGCAGCGCCAGCTTCTTCCCCATAAGCAGGCAGCGGTTCGTCCCGGGAAGGGCCAGTATGTTGTCTCCAAGATCTCCGCTCAAAGACTTGGCTTTCGGCATATTCCGCCAGGCGGGAGTTTGCGCGCCCTTATTTTGGCAGGCGCAAAGCAAAAGCGTTAGGATCGCTGCAAGAAAATAGTTTTTCATAGTCACTCTTTTTTGGAAAAAGGCTCCCTTCCCCCTGATTGGCGCCTGCCGATAAAGCGCAGGGCGTAAAGCAATACGAATGCGCCGATGCAAACAGCCGGCAGGGCTTTCAGTTTTTTGGAGCTCTTAAGCGGCGGGGTGTAAAAGTAGTTGCTTCCGAACTTGAAGGAGTTTAAGATCTGCTCCATCTCCGCCATGCTCTTCTCATAGTCGGATCTTTTGCCGAAGCCGTGAAGCTTGACAAGGCCAATTTTGCTTGGGAAACAGGCCGTGAAGGCGAACATCTCCTCCCTCGGTTTGGCTCTCACCATCTCGTAGTAAGTGAAGACCATGTTGCGCTCGCGGTCGTAGATCCCAGGCATGACTTTCACTTCCCCGAATTTTCCGGCGCGGTGCAGAGGAAGATAAGCCTGCCTTATGATGGAGGGCATCTCCTCGGCCATGCTCTCAAGTTCAGTGACGCTGTAGGGAGCGTGCTTCTCCTGCTCGACCAGGATATAAGGCAGCGTGAAATCAAGGAGCGCCTTGCGCTCGTAGGCCGCGCTGTAAGTGCCGACCTTCTCGTTTTTCAGAGCGTCCTCGGCGTGATTGTAAATGGAAAGGCTGCTGGTGGGAACTTTCTGCCAGTTCTCGGGAAGATCGACCGTGAAGTAGCTTTCGGCGAAAACTCCCAAGGAAGCGAAAAACGTCAGGAAGATCGTTCTATTCATTTTCTTCCAAACGCTCCGCCAATTTTGTCAGTTCCGCGATCTCCTCTTTGGAAACGCTGTGATCCAGAACAATGTTCTTGATTATCATAACGCTTCTGTTGGTCAGGATAAGAGGATCTCTGTTTATGCAATCCGCGACCCTGAACCAGGAATTGGAAAACTCAGCCTGCTCCTCTACTGTAACATCCTTTTCCATGAAAGGCGTAACGTAAGGATACGTCATCTTCAAAAGATCTCCGCATCGTTCCGTCACGAAGTTGGCAAGGAAAAGCAAGCCCAGTATGAGGGCGGCGCTGAAAAGGAGGACCGTCACCAAGCATGACGGCGAAAAGTTCCTTCTGTCTTCTT
>JAFYIM010000225.1 GCA_017538635.1 bacterium | reverse complement strand
GAGAAGACAGATGACGAAGCCTTTCAACGCTAAAAAAATAGCGGAAAACGTTTACTGGGTGGGCGCCATCGACTGGCAGCTCGCCGATTTCCACGGCTATAAAACGGAACGCGGCACGACCTACAACGCTTTCCTTATCGTAGGAGAGAAAGTGACTCTCGTCGACACTGTCAAACGTCCTTACATGGAAGAGATGCTTTCCCGCATCTCTTCCATCGTGGACCCCGAAAAGATCGACGTCATCGTTTCCAACCACGCCGAACTCGACCATACCGGCTGTCTTCCCGAAATGATAAAGCTCGCAAGCCCCGAGAAAGTTTACGCTTCTCCCATGGGCGTAAAAGCGATCCAAGATCTCTTCCACGGCGAAGTCAGCGCTGAACCGGTGCCGGATAAAGGCACCATCGACCTAGGTGACTTCCATCTGACTTGCCTAGAGACCAGGATGATCCACTGGCCGGACAGCATGTTCTCTTATCTTCAAGAGAGAAACATTCTCTTTTCTCAGGACGCTTTCGGCATGCACCTCGCCACCGCGAAACTTTTCGCCGACGAGAACTGCCCTGCGCTCCTGAAAAAAGAATCCGACAAATACTTCGCCAACATCGTCCTTCCTTACGCCAAAATGGTGGGCGCTACGCTTGCCAAGTTCAAGGCCCTGAACCTTCCCGTTGCCATGATCGCTCCCGATCACGGCCCCGTCTGGAGAACCAAGGAAGACATAGAAAAAGTTCTTTCCTGGTATGACAACTACGTCGCCCAGCCCTTCACCAAAAAAGTCGTCATCATCTACGACACCATGTGGGGCAGCACCCAGAAACTCGCTTCCGCTTTCGCGGAAGGCGTTGAAGCGGAAGGCTGCGTTCCCAGAGTCATCTGCCTCAAAAGCACCGACCGCTCCGAAGTCATGCGCGAACTGATGAACGCCGGCGCCTTAGCCGTCGGTTCCTGCACTATGAACAACGGCATCTTCCCGACGGTAGCCGACTGCATGACATACATAAAAGGCCTGAAGCCCCAGAACATCCTCGGCGCCATCTTCGGCTCCTACGGCTGGAACCTTCTCGCCTTTGAGGAACTGAAAGGCTACTTTGAAAAAGCCGGCATTCCTCTTGTCATTCCCAACGTCCAGGCCAAGATGATCCCCGATGAGGAAAAGCTCCTCGAGGCTTACGAAAGCGGCCGCACTTTAGCCAAAGAGCTCAATTCCAAGATCAGTTGATGGAAGACCTTTTAGCTAAGGCCATATCTTTCGGTATCCTGCTTTTTAATATCGCCTGGCACGAGAGCGCCCACGCCCTGGCCGCCCATTGGTGCGGTGACGACACCGCCAAAAATCTGGGCAGGATATCCCTAAGCCCGATCCCTCACATCGACATCTGGGGAACGCTCATTATTCCTCTCATCAATATCTTCACCCCAGGCGCCTTTATGCTCGTAGGCTGGGGCAAGCCCGTCCCGGTCAATCCCTACAACTTCCGCCATTTCGTCAGAGACGACATCATCGTCTCCCTCGCCGGCCCCTTTTCCAACCTCATTCTTTTCATTGTCACGCTTCTCATTTTAAGATTGTTCCCATTTCTCCCGGAACAGCAGGCCAGTCTTTTCTTCCAATACCTCATCATGCCTATGGTGGGAATGAGCATCATGCTCTGCCTTTTCAACCTTCTCCCTATTCCGCCCCTGGACGGTTCGCACCTCTTATTCAATTTCCTTCCTAAAGATCTCAGGAAATATTACGGCAAGATCAGCATGGTGAGCTTCATCATCATGATAATCCTCATCAACACACCTGTCTGGCGCTACTTCGGAATGATAATCACCAAAGTCATGCTCGTAGGCATGAAATACATCGGCGGCGTAGAGTTCTGACTCCATTTTCCCTAAGACAAGAAATCACAAATTTCCTTGTTTTCCAAATACATCTTTGATAAAATCTAATCCCTGAAAACAATAAGAATAATCAAAAAACAGGGGATAGTTTTATGTCAAAGACTAAATATTTCCTTATAGCGATTGCCGCGCTGGTCTGCTCTGTGACCGCCTTCGGCGCCGTCGTTTGGTCCTCAGCCTTCGATTTCGACGGTACGCCGACCTCACAACCGGTCGAAATAGATGTAACGACGCCCATTGTTTATAGCTCTGCACTTAGGGACAACTTTGATCAGTGCTTTGCGGAGGCTATAACGGTAACGGCAACCTCTCAAAATCATCCTGTCTATGTTGCTGATATCTTTTACACTGATTATGTTCCATGGGGGGAGCTTACAGGTACGGAAGTTTGGAATTTTAAAGATGCGAAGTATGACGCTTTTCCTAAAAACGACACTTATACCTTGCAGGAAATAATTGATACTGATGATGGCGGGCAAACAATTCTTTCTCGTTCGATCACCTTAGCTCCAGAACCTGCCTTAATTGTTGTCCTAGCCCTAGCAGGGGCACTGCTTATGCGCCGTCGCATAAGAGGCGTATTGACCATCCTTGTTTTAGCAGCCATTGGATCTATCGATGCTTGGGCTGGCGGCACTGTTACAAGCATAACCTGCCAGCAAGCTTGGCCGATTTCCAGAAAAGTTATTATCACACTCTCTTTTACCGTTGACAGCAAACAAGCGATAAATTTCTACGGAACTACGGATAATGGTGTGACGACATTTGAGCTTTCGGAACGGGGAACCGTGACAGGGGCTGCACAAGCTTACCAGAGCAGCGGAAGTCAGACAATTGTCTGGGAGCCTGATTCATCGCTTGATTCTGTGAAAGGGAAGATTAAAATTGGCGCAGAGATAGGGGATCCCAACTACCTGGTCGTCGATCTGTCGGGCGGTTCTACCGCCACCCGCTATCCTTACAGGTATATTCCTTCCGTACCGCCTGGCGGCTGGAGCGATACGTATAAGACCAAAAAAATGGTCTTGAAGCTTGTACCGGCCGGTACCTTCACAATGGGCAGCCCGAGCGGAGAGACAGGTCACCGATCTAGCGAAAATCAGCATTCAGTCACTTTAACGAAAGGTTTTTATGTGGGCGTTTTTGAAATTACGCAGGGACAGTATAAAGCTGTGACTGGTTCTAACCCTTCCAGCAGGCAGATCTCCGGCACCAGTAATTACGACAAAAATCCGGTGGAAAACGTTTCCTACGATATGATCCGTGGGAATGATGACGGATCCTATTGGCCTGAAGACGATTCGGTGGATTCCACTTCTTTCTTGGGCAAACTTCGCGGAAAGACTTATCTTAGTTTTGACCTGCCTACGGAAGCCCAGTGGGAGTACGCCTGCCGCGCCACCACCACCACCGCTCTCAACAGCGGTAAGGATCTGGAAGACGAATTTGAAAGCGAGAATTTGAACGAGATAGGCTGGAATACGTACAACTCCGTAACCACACAACCTGTTGGGCAGCTTCTTCCCAACAGTTGGGGCCTCTACGACATGCACGGCAACGTGAGCGAATGGTGCCTGGATTATTATCAGGCCAACCTTGGCACGGCGGCGGTTACTGATCCGGTGGGACCGTGGTCGGGTTCATATCGTGTTAATCGCGGCGGCAACTATATTGGCGAGGCTTGCGATTGCCGTTCTGCGTCGCGCGGGCAATCTCCCTCCAACACGGCGAACGCTTACGGCGGTTTCCGTATCGTGCTTGTCCAATAAGTGAAAAAACAATTGAGGAAATAGATTATGTTAAAAGCTAAATTCTTTTTGACGCTGAGTATCTGCTTTGCCGCTCTCTTCGCGGTTGCAGATGCTGAGCTTTGGTCCGGTTCGTTCCATTTCAATGGCGATGAGATCGTTGAGAGTGAACCAATTCTTCTTAAGACTACTGACAAGATCGCCTATTCCAGCATTCTGGCGGAAGGCGAGCCGCGGTCTCTTGTGATCGACGTGAAGGACATCAACGATCCTTTCGTTAATGCGACGCTTTTCTCCAACTCTTCCGCACAGCCGGTGCAGGGGTCCTTTGTCTGGGATTACACTCAACCGCAGTATGATGATTTCAATCAGTTCAGCACCTATGCTATGACGGAAACTGTCACCAGCGACAAGGAAACGAAGACTTATCCGCGCACTGTCAATCTGGTGCCGGAACCGGTTGCTTTGCTGCTTCTTGGATTGGTGGGTGCCTTCTTCCTTCGTCGCCGTGCCAAGAGTCTGCTGATAGTTCTTGCTTTAACAGCTTTCGCTTCTTTCAACGCGCAGGCATACTGTTACGTTACGAAAGTTGATTGCCAGCAGCTCTGGCCTTTCAACAGAGGCGTTGTCATCGATTACACCATTGAATCCGATTCCGCAGAGTATTTCGACATTCAGTTCTTCGGGACCTTGGACAACGGCGAGACGGTTTTTGATCTGTCGGAAACCGGAACGCTTGCCAAGGATGGATGCGAAGGATTGCTTATCGGCACCGGGAATCACAAGACTTTGTGGACGCCGGACGAGAGCTTCTATGGCACGGAAGCTGATATGAAGGTAAAAGTGAAGGTTGTGGAAAGAGACGGCCTACCCCAATACATGGTCTATGATCTTGAAGCCGGCAAGACCACCTATACTGATGAGATACCATCCGGCGAGTGGACTGAAGAATACAAGACCACCAAGATGGCTTTCGCGCTGATACCGGCTGGGACCTTTACCATGGGCAGCCCAAGCGGTGAGATCGGTCGTCAGGGCAGGGAAGATCTGCATGAAGTGACGCTGACCAAGTCCTTTTACATGGGCGTTTTCCAGGTGACTCAGAAGCAGTATCAATTGATCACCGGCTCTAATCCGTCAACCTATAAAGGCAACACACGTCCTGTGGAAACAGTTTCCTACAATATGCTCCGCGGAACGGTGAAGGGCGCCGAGTGGCCAACCGGAAAGGATGTGGACGCTGATTCCGTCATTGGCGTTTTCCGCGCCCAGACCGGAAAAGCTTATGATCTGCCTACGGACGCCCAGTGGGAGTATGCCTGCCGCGCCACGACCGCGACGGCTCTCAATACCGGGAAGAACCTGACGGATGAATCCGCTTGCCCGGAAATGGATGAAGCTGGCCGCTACTTTAACAACCAAGATGATGAAAAGGGAGACAAGTTCTACAGACAACACACCGTAGTTGGCAGTTATCTTCCCAACAACTGGGGCATCTATGATATGCACGGCAACGTATGCGAACTCTGTCTTGACTGGATACAGGGCAGACTGGGAACCGATCCTGTGACTGATCCTGTCGGCCCGGCTTCCGGAGAGACCAGAGTTATCAGAGGCGGCAACTATTACGGCGAGGCGCTGGACTGCCGCTCCGCCGCCCGCACTATGAGCGCTTATCCGAGTGCCGCAAGCGACGGCATCGGCTTCCGCCTTGTGCTCGAACAGTAAGTTTACTCTAAAAATCGGACAAAATCATGAAAAAACTATTAGTCTTCACGATTCTGGCGCTGCTCGTCTGTTCGAGCGCACTTATGGCCGACTCTTCACTTTGGTCCGAGCCTTTTGACTTCTGTGGGGGAAAGATCAAAGACAATATCGTTTTGAAGCCAACGGACAAGCTGGCCTACAGCAGCGCTATGGCCATTGGCGAGCCGAAATCTTTGACGATCACGGTGAAAGATACGAGCGACTCCACAATAACGGCAAGTATCTTCGAGGATGATTCCTCTACCCCAGTGGAAGGAACCGTCGTTTGGAAATACACCGACAAGATCTACAAGGATTTCCCGATAGACGACACCTACCGCCTGACCGAGACTGTTGTGAGCGACAAGGAGACAAAGGTCTTCACCAAGGACGTGACGATACTGCCGGAGCCCGCGGGATTTTTGCTTCTTGGTCTTATCGCGGTTTTCTTTTTGCGCAAACGAGTAAAGAGCCTGCTCGCGATCGCCGCGCTGATCTTAGTCAGCGCTTTGAGCGCTCAGGCTGAATGCACCGTCACGGAAGTCAAAGGCATGCAGATGTGGCCCTTTGACACAAGCGTCATCATAAACTATACGCTGGAATGCGATTCCGATTCTCTGCTGCAGGTGAAATTCTACGGCTCCGTATATGATGACGGCTCGTGGCCCTTCAACCTTTTCTCGTTGGGGTCATTATCCGGAGACGGTGTGGGAACGCTTCCCGGGCCGGGCAAATACAAAGCGATCTGGCGTCCGGATGATGTTTTCACACATTCCGTAAATCATCTGATGGTCAGGATCGAGGCGGTGGAAATTTCGAAACGCCTTTATATGGTGATCGATCTCGAGAGTGGCGCCATAAGCTACCTCAAGGACGTGCCGGAAGGCGGGTGGACAGACGAATACAAGACTACCAAGATGGTTCTGAGAAGGGTTAAGGCCGGAACTTTCACGATGGGCTCTCCGGAATATGAATCAAGTTGGAGAAAAGAACATGAGATCCAGCATGAGGTCACGCTTACCAAGGACTTTTACATCGGCGTCTTTGAGACTACTCAGAAACAGTATGAAATGATAACAGGCAGCGATCCCTCAGGTCAAAAAGGCGACATGAGACCTGTTGAGACCGTAACCTATAACATGATCAGAGGAAAGGAAAAAGGCTCCGCCTGGCCGGCCAACAACGACGTGGACGAGGACTCCTTCATGGGCAAGCTGCGCGCTAAGACATTCAAGGCTTTTGACCTTCCCACGGAAGCCCAGTGGGAATATGCCTGCCGGGCCGGAACGTTCAAGGCTTGGAACAACAACACCGACGCCAGCAAAGAGGCCTATCACGACGAAAACTTGGACAAACTTGGCCGCTATAGTAAAAACGGTAAAGATGGTAAGGGCGGCTACGATGATCTTCACACCACGGTCGGTTCGTATCTGCCGAACTACTGGGGCCTCTACGACATGCACGGCAACGTTTGGGAGATGTGTTTGGATTGGTGGGGGGACCCCGGAAGCTATACCAGCGATCCGGTCACGGATCCGGTGGGCGCCGCCGAAGGTACCAGCCGCCATATGCGCGGCGGTTCACAAGCCAACCCTGCGGGCGAATGCCGATCGGCGTACCGAGCCGGCAACGGCCCGAATGACCGCTATGAATTCGTCGGTTTCCGCGTGGCTTTGACTGTGTCTGATGACGACGATGACGATCCCGATGATGGTCCGGCTTTTGCGGAAAAATACATGGTCGTCGACCTCGCCAGCGGAGAATCCAGTTATCTTGACGACAGGCCGGAAGGCGGCTGGTCGGACGAATACAAGACCACGAAAATGGTCTTGAGAAAAGTCGAGGCCGGAAAATTTACCATGGGCTCTCCTTCCGAAGAGTTGGGAAGATACGATGACGAGGTCCAGCGTGAGGTTACGCTTACCAAGGACTTTTACGTTTCCGTTTTCCAAACCACCCAGAAGCAGTATGAAACGATCGCAGGGAGCAATCCTTCGGAATATAAGGGCGACATGAGGCCGGTGGACAGCGTTTCTTACGATATGATCCGCGGAGCGGAAAAGGGCGCGGGCTGGCCGGCCAACGGCGACGTCGATGAGGATTCCTTCCTTGGCAAACTTCGCTCAAAGACGAGCAAAGCCTTCGATCTTCCCACGGAAGCCCAGTGGGAGTTTGCCTGCAGAGCGGGGACGACTACCGCTCTCAACAATGGGAAAAATCTTTCGAGTGTTGATGAAGACGACAACTTGAACAAACTTGGTCGTTACAATTTCAACCAGGGAGCCGGCCGAGGCGGTTACAGCGAGGGGCACACCGCGGTTGGTTTTTATATTCCGAATTCCTGGGGCCTCTACGACATGCACGGCAACGTTCGGGAATGGTGCCTGGATTGGTTGGATGAAAACGCAAGCAGCGATCCGGCGACGGATCCGGCAGGAGCTGCCGAAGGTTCTAGACGTCTTCTTCGCGGCGGAGGCTTTGGTGACGCCTCCCGCGATTGCCGCTCGGCGGTCCGGGACTACCGCTCTCCGGAGCGCCGACGTCAACCAGACCTCGATGAGCAGGATCGAGCGGGGCCTCGAGCCCGCGTACCCCATGAGGGCGCAGCGCATCGCAGACGCGCTCGGG
>JAFYIM010000224.1 GCA_017538635.1 bacterium | reverse complement strand
TTGCCGCAATTTTTATGCCTTTTCTGCGCTCAGCCTTTTTGCTTTTCCCATACTTCTTTTGGGACTTTTCTTCCGAAAGGCGGAAAAAATTGCGACGATCGAGAATACGACGATCTTTGCCGCATTGCTGGCAACTTTGCTCTTCCTCGTTCCTTCTTACCATTTTTATCCCGCACAGTGGTTTTGGCTCCTCACGGCGTATCTGGCAGTTTTTCTTGCCTGCGCCTTCGTTTACATTTCCAAGTCTAAGGAGATGCGCCTTGTGCTTTGTCCGCTGCTTTTCATCGGCATCCTGGTTCTCCTCGGCCACAGCGTGACAAACGTTCCCAAAAGAAGAAGCGCTTTCGAGGCTGCTAAACTCGCCCAGGCTTTCGGGGCTCTTGCGCATGGAAGCGTTCTTCTGACGGAAGACGCCTACAGCGCAGGCGAGTATTATCGCTACCACCTTGTGACTTCGCCGAAGCTCATAGCCAAGAATGTTTCGGTTCATGATGAGATAGTGCTGGGAAAGAGAAATTTCTTTATTTCACCGGTGGTGAAAAACTTGTGCGAGGAACAGGGCGTGCCTTTTTATCTTGTCAGCGACGTTGACGGTCTCGCTGTTTATGAACTGGGGGAGAAGCCGAATAGTGAAGAATAAAGGCTGGATCTTAGACCTTCTTTTGCTTTTGCTTCTGGCCGTTGCGGCTTATGTTTCCTCGTTCAAGGGGGCTTGGCAGTTTGATGATTTCAGATGCATAGTTGACAACAGCTCTTTAAGTGGGCAATTGATCAACGTCTGGCATTTCTCGCCCGGGCGTTTTTTGGTGTTCCTGACTTTTTGGATCAATTACAAATTATGCGCGCTGGACACTTTCTGGTACCACTTTGTCAACCTTGCTCTCCACATCCTGAACGGTTTTCTTTTCTACTATTTCCTTTTGCTGCTGCAGGAAATGGTCGGGAAAAAAGAAGAAAGACGTTTTCCGGCATTTTTGTGTGCGGCGCTATTTTTGGTCCACCCTGTGCAGACGCAGGCGGTGACTTACATCGTCCAGCGGCTGGAATTGATGTGCTTCACGTTCTTTCTTGCGCACCTGATCTTTTTGCTTCTGGCTTTGAAAAAGAAGATCTTTCTTGTGCCGGCTGTGCTTGCGCTTGTTGCCGGACTTTTCTGCAAGGAGAACATGGCGGTGGCTCCGCTCGTCGCGATCCTGGGATACTTTGTCTTTGCTTCCGCCGATCTTAAAACTTTCCTGAAAGAGAACAAGAAATATCTTATTATTGCCGCGGCGGCCTTCGTTGTGCTTTCGCTTTTGGTATTGCATTTCGCCGGAGTTTGGAAGGGAACCGTTTTCGATTTTTCCCCGCTGGCGAGACTCTACGAAGACACTCCCGATACCTGGTCATATTTCGCCACGCAGTTCAAAGTCTGGATGATCTATTTGAGACTGTGTTTCTGTCCGTTTTGTCTGCGCCTTGAATATGACGTCCCTCTGGAAGACTTTTCCTCAGTCAATGTTTTTTTGGCGATCGTATTCTGGACCGCGTTGGCTGCCTTCGCTTGGACAAAGCGGAAAAAATATCCGTACTTCGCCTTCGGCCTTGGATTCTTCGCACTTGCCCTGGCGCCCGCTGCGACCATAATTCCCAACGGGCTTTACGAACATCGGTTGTATTGCGCGATTCCTGGTTTCCTGATCGCCGTCGTTTTCACGTTCTTTGCGAAAAAGAATATTTTCAACGCGGCTTTCCTTTCCGTCGTCATATTGATTTTCGCCTACGCCTCTTTCCAGCGCAATTTCTTTTGGAGCGACGAAGAGCTTCTCTGGCGGGACACCCTCAGGTATTCTCCGAATAACTTTCGTGTGAACGCTAACATCGGCGAGTCCCTTCTCGAAAAAGAACAGTATGAACAGGCTCTTCCGTACCTAAAGAAAGCCATAGAGCTTAGGCCTCAGACTGTGGAGGCACATTATAATCTGGCCTGTTGTCTGGCGGGGATGGGTGATCTTAAAAGTGCGCGAAACGAACTTCTGACAGCGAAAAAGCTGAAAAGCAGGCTTCCGGAAGTGGAACGTCTGGTTGAAGAGGCCTTAAAAGAGATCGATCAGGCTTTGGGAGAGTAGAGCGCGAACGTCCTCTTCACCATCTCTTCCGCGGAGAAATCGCGAAGCGCTCTTTCCCTGGCGGCGGTGCCGAGTCTTTGCCTCGTTTCAGGATCGCCGTGGAGGGCCTTCATGGCCTCGTTTAGGGCCCTAACGTCACCAGAGGGTACAACTATCCCTGTTTTGCTATCCTGATTGACGTAGGGGACGCCTGAGCGAAGATCGGTGCTTATGACAGGCTTGCCGGCCTGGAAGGCTTCCAACTGCACTATGCCGAAAGCCTCGCTGCGAAATGTCGAGGGCAGTACGAAGAATTCGCAGTCGGCGTAATACTGCAGCAGCTCCTCACGGGAAACATGGCCAGGGAATTTTACGCGTTCTTTTATCCCCAAGGCTTCCGCAAGCGCTTTAAGTTTATTTTCCAAAGGTCCGCAACCCACGATCACAAGATCCAGGTCGGGAATGTCGGCGACGGCTTTGATAAGAACGTCGAAACCTTTGTAGTAAACCAATTGTCCGACCGTGAGGATAAAGGGACGCGCCATGCTTCTGGGGGCGGGGAAATCTATCTTCGGAAGCCCGTAGTGAATGACTTCCAGCTTCTCCTTAGGCAGCTTGGAAAGAAAAGGGGAATATTTGATGTGGTTGGGAGTTGCGACGATTATTTTATCGGCGCTTTCAAGTGTGGCGCGGTGGAAGGGCGCATAAAGTTTCAGGAGGAATTTCTGCCTGATGATGTCGGAATGATAGGAAATGAAGAGCCTTCCGGGACGGCCTGCCAGTTTCCAGGCGGTCTCCGCCCAAGGGTTGGGGAGATGGATGTGCACGATATCGGGCTTTAGTTCTTTCAGTTTTTTCGGAAGTCCGAAAAGAAAGTCCGTGCTGTTGAGATGGAAGTTTCTGGCCAACCGTATGACGTTCACGCCACAGACATTTTCTTCCACAGTCTCGCATTTGTCGTTGCTGACAATGACTGTCAGATCGCACAAAAGACTGAGCCCTTCCGCAAGAGTCTTGAGGTAAGTTTCGATGCCCCGCTGGTAAGGCCAGTAGTATTTTCCGACGTGGACTACGCGCATAGAAAAAAGCCCCTTCGGGAGGGGCTTTCAATTTTAGAAGGTTATCTGGGAGACCGCGTTGTGGAAGGTCGTTCCTTTCAGAAGCTTTCTTCTCAGATATTCCCTGACGTCGGGCGTCGCCCAGGCGTAGGTGGAGGTAGCGGTGGACTGGATGTTCTGCTCGCTGATCCTCTGGTTAGCCTTCAGGTCATAGACGAAGACGGAAACGTTGACGTTGCCTTCGATGGTTGACCATTCGACGAAGTTCGCATTGGCGCCGAGGCCTTTGGCGTAGCACTCGTTGATATGGAAGACCAGAAGGTAATCGTAGTTGAACTCGTCGGCTTCAGCTCTGTCTTTCACCGTGACCACGCGCTTGAAGAT
>JAFYIM010000223.1 GCA_017538635.1 bacterium | reverse complement strand
GGTCAGGCGGGCGTTATCTACCTTTCCGGCGAAGTTTTGGGAGCAGGTATCATAACAGGCTGATTTTTGCTAAAATAATAATTCTCCAAACTAGTAGAATTTTATTTTGCAAAAATGAGTTCCTTAAAGAAACTTAGAGAAAAATATCTCGCGGGCGAAAAACTGGTCTGCCTGACCGGTTACGACGCTTTGATGTCCTCCATTCTGGCGGAGGCGGGAGTCGACTTCATTCTGGTCGGCGATTCGCTCTCCAACGTTATCGCCGGCTACGACAACACGCTGCCCATAACCATGGAGCAGATGCTCTGGCACACGCAGATGACTGTGCGTGGGGCTCATGGCGTTCCCGTTGTCGCCGACATGCCTTTCATGTCCTACGAAGTAAGCGTCGAACAGGCTCTCATAAACGCCGGCCGCTTCATCAAGGAAGGCGGCGCCGCGGCGGTGAAGCTTGAAGGCGGAACGTCTGTCGAACCTGTCATCAAAGCTTTGGTGAACGCCCATATCCCGGTCTGCGGGCACGTGGGTCTTCAGCCGCAGTCCGTTCTGACGCTGGGCGGTTATTCCGTCCAGGGAAAGAGCGTATCCGATGCGGAAAGGATCAAGAACGACGCTCTGGCTGTTCAGGAAGCCGGCGCTTTCGCCGTCGTTCTGGAAATGATCCCCTCCAAGCTCGCCGCCGAGATCACGGATATGC
Source organism: bacterium (assembly GCA_017538635.1). Next base: position 4,221 of record JAFYIM010000223.1, on the reverse strand, counting down.
TCAACATTCCGACGATCGGCATCGGCGCGGGTCCCAATTGCTCGGGCCAGGTTTTGGTCACGCATGATCTTCTCGGTTTCAACGAAAGGAAATTGAAGATTGCCAAACGTTACGCTGAAATGCGGGAAGTCGCTTTGTCTGCCCTCAAGAGTTATGTCAGCGATGTGAAGAAGGGGGCGACGCCTTCCGAGGAGAACGCTTTTTAAATGAAGAAACTGGTCTTAGCTTTAATCATAATCGTTTGCGGCATCTCTTTCATGCTGGTCTCAGCCTGCCGGGATTCCGCGTCCAACCTTAAAAGCTCCCTGGACGAAGCCCAGAGAGCCATCAACCTTGGCGACTACGGCAGGGCCCAGCAGATCTACTACGAGCTGAAACAGAAGTTCCCCGAGGAACAGAAGGTCAGGTTAGGTCTGGGCTACTGCTACTTGAAACAGAACCACGACGAGTACGCGGGCGGGGAATTCTCCAAAGTTCTCGCTCTCAGTCAGCAGACCAACGGACTCGCCTGGTTAGGCCTCGGCGCCTATTATCAGCGCCTAAGGAAAGCTGAGGAAGCTCGAATCTGCCTTGAGAACGCCGTCTTCTGCATGCCCGACAGCAAAGAAGCGCTCTGCGATCTCGGCAACGCTTACTTCAAGGCCGGCAATTATGAGAAAGCCGCGGACACCTACATCAAGGCCGTCAAAGCCGGCGACACCAGGGGCGAACTTTACGCCGTCATCGGCAACTGCTTTAAGCGCGCCAAGAACTGGCGCGAAGCCGTGCGCTACCTGGAGAAAGCCGGTTCCGAGCTTCCGAAGAACAAGAAGATCCCTCTGCAGCTCGCCTACATTTACCGCGAGAATTTTGACGACCCCGTGAAGGCGGCCGACAGTTTCAGAAAATACGCCGAACTCGATCCCCAGGGCGCCAGGGCGCTTTATTCGACTTTCCGTTTGCCGGAAAAGAACGTGGAGGAAGAGGAGCCCGAGAAACCTGAAGGCGCCGCCTCCGTCACGATCGTTGACAAGCCCGATCCGCCTCCGGAAGAAGTCGATCCCAAGACCAAGGCCAAATCCGATGCCGACACCTTCGAGCACGACGGCAGGCTCTGCCGTCTTGAAGGCAAGATGAAGGAAGCAATCAAGAATTACGAGAAGGCTCTGAAGGCCGATCCCGCCCGAGGCTACCTCTACGGCGAGATAGGCGATATCTATTCCACCGAGTTCCAGGACGACGAGCTCCTCAACGCCTTGAGAAGCTACCAGTCCTACGCCAGTTGGTGCCAGAAAGACGCCGAGGCTTTTGCCGCCGCCACGCAGAAAGTCAAGGAGATCCAGGCTCGCTACAACCAGGCCGAGACCAAGCTGAGACAGATGCGCGAAAAAGAGGAAGAAGAGAAAAAGCTTGCCCAAAAAGAGGAGGAGGAGAGGAAGCAGGCACTCGAGAAAGACGTCGAGCAGAAGCTCTCCAAAGTCAAATCTTACGACCAGCTTCTGGCGGAAGGCACTATCTACATGAACCAAAACAAATATGTCGAAGCCCGCGACGTCCTGCAGAAAGCGGTCGCGATGAACGAGGACGACTACCGGGCCTACTATCAGCTTGGGCTTAACGCTTTCACCCAGATCAGGGGCGGCGGCGACGAAAACATAAACAAAGCCAGGTGCGAAGAAGCCATCCAATACTTTGACGTCGTCATAGAAAAGAAAAGCGATTTTCCGAAGAGCTATGCGCTCAGGGGCGTGGCCTATGAGATGCTGGGGCAGAACGGAAAGGCGATGGAAGACTTCTCCTACTATCTGGAACTTGTTGACGAAAACGACAACTCAAACCTCACAAAACAAGTCAACGCCCGCTATCAGAGGCTGGCGGAGGCTCGTTAAGCAAAAAGAGGAAAAAATATGCGAAAGATCACACTACTTTTGTTAGCGCTTCTTCTAGGGCTTAGCGCCTGTTTCAAAAAAGAGCTCCCCGAGACCGACAAGGCCATGAACGCCGGCGACCTTCTCCTCTCCACTCAGCGCGACTATCAGGGCGCCAGGGAGCAGTACGCCAAAGCCATCGCCATCGACCCCAACTATGACAAGGCTTATCTTGCCATGGCCCAGGCTTACGAGGAAGAAGACGATTACAAGAACGCCGCCAAATGGTACGACAAGTTCGCGCAGGTGACGAAATCCGAGGATATGCGCCGTCAGGCCATAGCCTGGAAGCAGGATGCCGAGCACAACCAGGAGCTTTTCGCCAAGTCTCAGAAAAAAGAGAAAGAGGAGAAAGTTTCCACCAAGAACGTCGAGGAGACCATAAAGGAGGAGCGCGAGAAAGCCGTAGCCGCCGCGGTCGCGGAAGCCAACGAAAAGAACGCCAAGCTTCTTGAGGAAAGCAAAGAGGAATCCAAGAAACTTAAACGCGAGATCACGGAATTAAAGGATCAGATCGCGCTTCTGAACGAGCAGAAGGAAGGCCTTGAAAAACGCCTCATCGCCTTCAAAGACACCGACGACGTCGCGGCTCTTCTGAAGAGCCTCGGCTCGACCGAGCTCGGCCCAGAACTGGCCCAGCAGGTCATAAAGCTCAAAAACGACAACGGCAGCCTCGCCACCAAGGTAAGATCCCTGGACGAAGTGAACGCCAGGCTTAGAGAAGAGAACGCCTCGCTTAAATCCCGCCTCAAAAGCGGCGAAGCCGGCAAAGCGCAGACCAAGGAGCTTGAGACCTTAAGAAGCAAATACGCTGAACTGGCGACTGCCAAAGCTGCGACCGAAGCCCAGCTCCAGGCATTGAGAGCGGAGACCGCCCAGGCCCTTTCAGAAGCCAAGACTTCCCAGGACAGCGCCGAGAAAGCCCAGGCCCTGGCTCTCGCTTTGGCTGACAAGAACAGCGAATTTGCGGCCCTTCAGAAACAGCTGGCCATCAAGGACGCCAGAGTGAAAGAACTGGAAAGCCAGACGGCCGCTCTGACGCTGCCCGACGGTGTAGCCGCCAAGGACATCTCCGAAGAGATCACCTCCCTTAGGAAAGACATCGCTGCCCTGCAGAAGCAGAACAGCGCCAAGGACACCCAGATCAACTACCTTCGCAACGAGCTTAACAAAGAGAACGGCGGTGTCACCCGCAGCGAAGCGGAAGACATCAAGCGCGAGAACGAAGAGCTTCAGAGAAGGATAGCGGCCGCCAACGAAGCCGCCAAGGACGAGAAGATAAAGAGGGAGGAAGCCCAGCAGCAGCTCGTAGCTCAGGAAAAAGCCCTGCGCTCCCTGCCCCCCGTCCCGATGGACAGCCAGCTTGAATCTAAACCCACGACCGTCGCCAAGAGTGCCTTTGACACGCCTCAGACGGCCTCCAAGGACAGTTTCACACCTATCCCCGGGTCCCAAGTCATCCAAAGCTACAAATCCGCTCCCTCTAACCCCACGCCGCAGCCTAGGCCTACCCGCCGTCCGAAAGTCTATCAGGTCCAGCGCGGCGACACGCTCTACGGCATAGCCCAGAAATTCTACGGCGACCCCCAGCAGTGGAAGAAGATCATGCGCTACAACAAGGACGAGCTTAGGAATTCCAGCTCCCTGAAAGTCGGCCAGCGCCTTTACATCCCGGATTAATCATTAAGGAAAGAAAATGCTGTTTTCGCAATACAAGGCAACAAAAGAATTGAAAGCCCTTAAAGAAAAAGGGCTCCCCGAATTAAAAGAACTTTTCAAGTCTGACCCCGAAAGAGCCAAGAGATATTCCGCCGAGGCGGGGGACTGGTACCTGGATTACTCCAAGAACCTCATCGACGACGAGATCCTGAAAGCCCTCCTTAAGCTTTGCGAAGAAGCGGATCTCAGAACGCAGATCGACGCCATGTTCTCGGGCGAAAAGATCAACAAGACCGAAAACAGAGCAGTCCTTCACACCGCGCTGCGCCAACCCAAGGACGCGCACGTTTACGTTGACGGGAAAGACGTCGTTCCGGAAGTCTGGGAAGTACTTGAGCACATGGAAGCTTTCGCGAACTTGGTCCGCAATGAAAAATGGCTCGGCTTCACCGGCAAACCCTTGAAAAACATCGTCAATATCGGCATCGGCGGTTCCGACTTAGGCCCGGTCATGGCCTACGAAGCCTTAAGGCATTACTCTAAGCGCGACCTTACCGTGCGCTTCGTCTCCAACGTTGACGGCACGCACATCGCAGAGATAACTAGGGACCTCAACGCCGAGGAGACGCTCTTCATCGTCGCCAGCAAGACTTTC
>JAFYIM010000222.1 GCA_017538635.1 bacterium | reverse complement strand
TGGCTCTGCGTCTATCTCAACCCCGCTAAGGCCGCGCATCCGATAGGCGTTGGCGAGACGATAGAGCAAGAGGACGTGGACTTCGCAGGCTTCTTCCCCTTCTCCTTTGAGTTACCACCTGGCACCACCCAGGCGGTGGTAAAAGTGACGACGGGCATCCCCGTGGAATTCGGCATTCGTAAGAAATACGTGCCCATGAACAGCCGCAACTACATGGTAACGGGCCCCAACAACGCTTACGAGGAATGGACGTATCTCAGGAGCAATGAGAAAATATGGACGCTGACGGAAGGCAACTGCTTCGGTCAGGCGCTGACGGGGAAATGGTACATTACTTTCGGCAAAGCCTACGATTACTCCCTCTCCCGCCCCTTCGACGACAACACCAACTATGTTGTCAGCGTGGAAGCCTGGCCCAAAATCACCGCTTCGGAGCCGATGGAGCTGGAGATCACCAGGCCCCTTGAGGGCGAGCGCTATGACGGCGTTTCGGACAAGATCAAGTGGGAGATCAAAAACGTTCCCGCCGACGGTTTGCTGTCCTACAATCTTTCCTATACCACCAACGACTTCCTCGGCCCTTGGATCGAGATCAGCGAGGACTACGCCTTCGAACTGAAATCCCCTTACAATTGGAAGAATTTTCCCGACGGCGTGAAATGCGATTGCGCCAGGATACGCCTGATAGCCAAAGACCTCCACGGCAACGCCTGCACGAATTATTCCGGGCTTTTCGGGATCAGAATGGACCCGGTGCCGGAGCCAGCGCTTTTGGTTTTCTTCCTGGCTCTTTTTGGTATAATCGTTCGCAAAATTTAAAGTTTTACTCTCTTTCAAGGATACATTCATGGCAATCGTCAAAACACCAAAATTCACCAACGAAAAAGTTTTCGCTTGGGTCGACAAATGGAACAAAGTCTGCACCCCCGACAAGATCGTTGTCGTAAAGGGGACAAAAGAAGAGCATCTTTCTATCTGCGAAATGATGGTGAGAAAAGGCCAGTTCATCAAGCTGGATCCCAAGAAGCGCCCCGACTGCTATCTGGCCAGGTCGCATGAAAGCGACGTGGCTAGAGTGGAAGGCCGCACCTTCATTTGTTCAAAATCTGAAATAGACGCCGGCCCGACCAACCACTGGATGGATCCCGAGGAAATGAAGAAACGGATGCTGAAGGCTTATTCCGGCTGCATGAAGGGTCGCACGATGTACGTTATTCCTTACGCCATGGGTCCTATCGGCAACCCCATAACGCAGTACGGCATTGAAATAACCGACTCGCCTTACGTGGTCGTCAACATGAACATCATGACGAGGACCGGCTCCGACGTTTTGAAGCACCTCGGCAAGGACGGCTCTTTCATCCCTTGCATCCATTCCGTCGGCGCGCCTTTAAAGAAAGGCCAGAAGGACGTCGCCTGGCCCTGCGCCAAAAAGATTGAGGACAAATATATCACCCAGTTTCCGGAAGACGGCGAGATCTGGTCGTTCGGCTCCGGCTACGGCGGCAACGCGCTCCTAGGGAAGAAGTGCTTCGCTCTGCGCATCGCCAGCAAGCTGGCTAAGGACCAGGGCTGGATGGCCGAGCACATGCTGATCCTGACCTTGACTTCCCCTGAAAAGAAGCAGTATCACGTGACGGCCGCTTTCCCCTCGGCCTGCGGCAAGACCAACCTCGCCATGATGCTGCCGAAGCTTCCGGGCTGGAAATTGCAGACTATCGGCGACGACATCGCCTGGCTCAAGCCCGGATCTGACGGCCGACTCTACGCCATCAACCCCGAGAACGGCTTCTTCGGCGTCGCTCCCGGCACTTCCAATGACTCCAATCCGAACGCCCTGAAATCCTGCAAGAAGGGCACGATCTTCACCAACGTCGTCTTAACTCCCGACGGCGACATCTGGTGGGAGGACATGGGCGTCAAGGCGCCTAGAGAAGGCGTTGACTGGAAAGGCAATCCCTGCTACGTCTGCGCGGACGACCCCTACCGCATGGGCCCCAAGCCCGGCATGACCAAAAAGGAGATCAAGGAAATGGGCTACGTGGCGGCGCACAAGAACAGCCGCTTCACCGCCCCCGCCGAGAACTGCCCGGTTCTGGACAAAGCCGGTTTCAACGGGCTCTATAAAGGCAAACCCACTGGCGTCCCCATCGACGCCATATTGTTCGGCGGCCGCAGGCCTTCCACCATTCCTCTGGTCAACGAGGCCAAGAGCTGGACGCACGGCGTCTTCTTGGGTTCCGCCGCCGGCTCCGAAGTGACCGCCGCGGTCATCTCCGACCAAATAGGCCAGGTTCGCCGCGACCCGATGGCCATGCTGCCCTTCTTCGGCTACAACGTCGCCGACTATTTCCAGCACTGGCTTGAGATGGAGCGCACCTCTCCCGACGCGACGAAGCTTCCCAGGATCTATTTCGTCAACTGGTTCCGCAAGACCAGTGACGGCAAATTCATGTGGCCGGGCTTCGGCGACAACAGCCGCGTCCTGAAGTGGATCTGTCAACGCATTGAAGGCAAAGTGAAAGCCAACGAGACCGCTATTGGAAATTTGCCTTTCGCCAAGGACATAGACCTTACGAACAACGAAGGCAGGGAGGGCTTCACCGTCGATCCCAAGATGCTCTCGGAGATATTGAAAGTCGATGTGGAAGGCTGGAAAAAAGAGATCGCCACGGTCGGCGCCTCCTACGACGAATACGACGCCAAACCCTCGAAGGACAGCCAAGTTATCTCAAAGACCGCGCACCGCGTGCCCAAGGCCTTGCGCCAGGTCCT
>JAFYIM010000221.1 GCA_017538635.1 bacterium | reverse complement strand
ATTTAATCAGCAAGTTAAAAGAAATTTAGCAAAATTCGATGAAGATTTTAAATTTCAATTATCTATGGAAGAGACATTGAAATTATCGAGGTCACAATTTGTGACCTCGATACAAACTTCTGGAGTGAAAGGGGGAGAAGCAATCCTCCTTACGCTTTTACTGAACAAGGTATTTATATGCTGATGACCGTTTTGAAAGGTGATGTATGATAATGGGTTATATACTCAATTTATTGATTCATTGCTAAACTGAATTAAGTTGGTTGGCGATGGAGGGGAAGACTTTGAGGCTGCGCTCGAGGACGCCGTGGAGGGCCGCGATGGCCATGCCGTAATTGGTGATGGGGACGTTCTGCGTTTTGGCCTGCTGAAGGCGGTTCTTCATTTCCATGGGCGGGAGCATGCAGCCGCCGCAGTGAATCACGACTTTGTAGGGCGTGAGATCTTTGGGATAGGTGCCGCCGCTGGTGAAATGGAAGTCGGGCTCGACACTCAGTTTTTCCCTGATCCAGCGGGGTAATTTTACGGTGCCGATGTCTTCGCACTGCCTGTGATGGGTGCAGCCTTCCGCGATAAGCACGGGGTCATTGCTTTTAAGGGTGAGCAAAGCCTTGACGCCTTTTATCTGCTCCTCGAGGTCGCCTTTGGCTCTGGAGAGCAGGATGGAGAAGGAGGTGAGAAGGATGTTTTCCGGAACGATCTTTGAAACTTTCCCAAAGGCCTGGCTGTCGGTGACGACGAGCGCGGGGTTCGGGAATTTTACGAGCGCGTCGGCGAGTTCCGTATCCCTGGCGACAAGGGGAAGCGCACCGGCTTCCAGGGCGTCCCTGATGACCTGCTGCTGGGGAAGGATCAATCTGCCCTTGGGCGCGGCGGAATCGATGGGCACTACGAGGATGACGACGTCTTTGGGCCGCAGAAGATCTCTTATGAGGGGAGAATCCTCTTTCTGCGGCTTGAGGGAGGGGAGAGTTTTCTTTATTTCCTCTACGCCTTCTTTTGTCACAGCGGAAACAAGAAGTCCCTCCTTGAAATTTTTCTTATGCTCTTCGCTTAATTCGTCGGCTTTGTTGAAGACCACAAGGTAGGGAAGGCCCTTTTTCTTGAGTTCCTCAATAATGGCCTTCTCTTCGCTTTGGAGCCCTTTTGCGGCTTCGGCCACAACGATAGCCATGTCGGCGCTTCTTAGGGCCTCCTTGGTCTTCTCAATGCGTAATTGCCCCAATTCCCCGGTGTCGTCAAGCCCCGGAGTGTCTATTATGACGACAGGGCCCAAAGGCAGGATCTCCATGGCCTTCTTAACGGGGTCGGTGGTGGTGCCGGCGACATTGGAGACCAGGGCGAGGTCCTGGTTAGTGAGGGCATTCACCAGACTCGATTTGCCGGTGTTGGTGCGGCCCAAAAAAGCGATGTGTATCCTGTCGGAACTTGGCGTGGCGGAAAGCGACATAAACTCAATATTTCTGATGATTTTTACAGGAATATATTAGCAAAAAAATCAATGCCATTCCAAAGGCAAGCTTGGAATGGCATTGACTATTCCAAAGTAGCCTTTGGAATGGCATTAACAAAAACAGGTCAGAAGCGGAAGTCGCGTTCGCCCTGCTCGATCTTTTGGAGGCGCTCCTTTAAGATGCGGCGGATGTTCTCGCTGGGGACGTTGTCGATCTCTTTTTGGATGAGGGCTTCGCCGATCTCTTTTGTTTCGGGCTTGGCGTAGTCCATCAAGTATTCCTTCAAGGTCATCAGCGCGTTGGGGTGGCAGCAGTTTAAGATCTTCCTGGATTTGCAGAGGCTCATGAAGCGGTCGCCGGTTCTGCCTTCGCGGTAGCAGGCGGTGCAGAAGCTCGGGATGTAGCCGATCTTCATAAGCCAGTTCATGACCTGATCCAATGTGCGGTTGTCGATAACGTCGAATTGGGCGGAGGATTCGTCCTCAGGCTCTTCCTCGGCGTAGCCGCCGACGCTTGTTCTGGAGCCGCCGCTGATCTGCGAGATGCCTAAGTGCAGGACGCGCTCGCGGGTGGCCTTGCTTTCCCTGGTGGAGACGATCATGCCGGTGTAGGGGACGGAAACTCTGATGCAGGCGACGATCTTGGCGAAGGTGTCGTCGTCGATACTGTTGTCGAAGGCGGTGGGGTCGATGTCGTCGGCGTGGCGGATGCGGGGGACGCTGATGGTGTGCGGGCCTACGCCGAAAGCGGCTTCCAGGTGCTCGGCGTGCATAAGGAGGGCCGCGAACTCATAGCGGTAGAGGGAGAGGCCGAAGAGGACGCCTAAGCCTACGTCGTCTATTCCGCCCTGCATGGCGCGGTCCATAGCCTCGGTGTGATAAGCGTAGTTGTGTTTGGGGCCGGTGGGGTGCAGATTTTCGTAGTTTTTCTTGTGGTACGTTTCCTGGAAGAGGATGTAGGTGCCGATACCGGCTTCTTTCAGCTTCCTATAGTTCTCGACGGTGGTGGCCGCAATGTTGACGTTCACGCGGCGGATGGCGCCGTTCTTGTGCTTGATGCTGTAGATGGTCTTGATGCACTCGAGGACGTACTCTATTGGGTTGTTGACGGGGTCTTCGCCGGTCTCCAGGGCGAGGCGCTTGTGTCCCATGTCCTGCAAAGCGGTGACTTCCTTTATGACTTCTTCCTGGGTGAGTTTTTTCCTCGGGATGTGCTTGTTCTTGAAGTGGTACGGGCAGTAAACGCAGCCGTTCACGCAGTAGTTGGAAAGATAAAGGGGAGCGAACAAGACGATGCGGTTGCCGTAGAAATCTTTTTTGATCTGCTCCGCCAGGGCGTAGATCTTCTGGTTCTGTTCCGGAAGGTCGCAGGCCAAAAGGACGGAGGCGTCCCTGTGGGAAAGGCCTTTCAGTTCCTTGGCTTTCTCTATGATTGCGTCGATCAGCGCGGCGTCGCTTTTGTGCTCGTCGGCGTATTTGAGGGAGGCTAATACTTCCTCGTGATCGATGAATTCTTCCGCATGCGGTGATTTAACGTCGTACATTTTTGCCTTCTAAGTATTATTACAACCGCTTATATTATACTTCTTTTCAAAAAACTTTTTTCAAGGGGGGTCTGTGGCAAATAAGTTTCTGTGGTATAATGGAAAAAGAGGATAAATTATGCCGAAAAACCCCAACTCAGTGATGAACCAGGCGATAGCGGCCTGCCTAGGCTTTCTTACCATCTGCGTAGTCGTCTATGTTTTGAAGATCGGGAAGCCGATCCTTCTGCCTTTGGTCGTGGCGATCTGCTTGTGGTATCTCATCAACTCCCTGCAGGAGCTCATAAAGAGCATCAGCATAAAAGGCTATTCGCTGCCCACCTTCCTTTGCTACATAATAGCCCTTTGCATCATAACGCTCGTAGTCTGGGGCATTGTTTCCATCGTGGTCTCGAACGTTTCGGCGGTCGTCAAAGCGGTGCCTTTCTATCAGGAGAAGCTGCAGTACCTGATCGACAGTATGGCCGAGCGTTTCCACTACAACGCCGACGCGACGCTTAAGACCTGGATCAGGAAGATAAATTACGGTTCGATGCTCTCCGGTCTTGCTAGCGCTCTGCAGGACATGACGAAGAACGTTTTCCTCGTCATCATCTACATCATCTTCCTCTTCATGGAGCAGGCCAATTTCCAGCGCAAGCACGAGCTTTTCTTCGCCGCCATGGCGCCGGAAAGGAAACTGGATCTGGTGATGTCGGAAGGCGTCACCGCTATGAGAAAGTATCTCGGCGTGAAAACTGTGGCGAGCCTTGTGACGGCTTTGCTGAGCTACGCGATCATGAGCTGGGTCAATCTTGACTACGCCGCTTTCTGGGCGCTTCTCATCTTCCTTTTCAACTACATTCCCAGTATCGGCTCCATCGTCGCTACCATCATCCCGGCCGTTCTGACGCTTGTGCAGTTCGAGCATCCTCTTGTTCCGTTTTTGTGCGTGGCGGGCGGGATCACAGCGGTGCAGTTCCTGATAGGAAATATCCTGGAGCCGAGAGTTCTGGGAACGTCATTGAACATCAGCCCCTTGGTGGTCTTGCTGTCCTTGGCTTTCTGGGGCGCTATTTGGGGCATCGCGGGAATGCTTTTGTGCGTGCCCATCATGTCCATTATCATCATGCTCTTCGCGCAGTTCGACGCGACGCGTCCCATTGCCATTTTGCTTTCCGCCAACGGCAAGGTCAGAGTCTATAAGAGCGAGGAAAAGGAGTCCTGAAAGCGCCCTCGGTTTGCAATTTAGGCGCGCTTTTAATACAATACTCCTCACAATTCGAAGCCAGAATAGCTCAGTCGGTAGAGCAGCGCTTTCGTAAAGCGCAGGTCATCGGTTCAAGTCCGATTTCTGGCTCCATTTTTTATTTCTGGGGCGGATTTGTGTCCCCGTCGTTCACGGACTACGCGCGCATTGCCTTGATTTGCGTCCTCCGTGAGTTCACTTTGGGGACACAAGATCCGCCCCGGTTTTTTATAAAAAATTAACGTTTAAACTTTTTGTACAGGGCTTTGGCGGCGGGGGGCGGGACCATTTCGTCGACTTTGCCGCCTAGAAGGGCGATTTCTTTTACGTTGGTGGAGCTGATGTAGGCGAGGTCTTCCCTTGTCATCAGAAAGACGGCTTCGAGGTCCTTGTTCATTCTTCGGTTGGTCAGGGCCATTTGGAATTCGAATTCGAAGTCGGTCATGGCTCTTAAGCCTCGGACTACGGCGACGGCTTTCTTTTCTTTCGCCCAGTCGACGAGGAGCGTTTCGAAGATCTCGGCTTTGACGTTGGGGATGTCTTTTACGACCTCTTTAACGAGTTTCAGCCTTTCCTTGGGAGTGAAGAGAGTCTTTTTATGCACGGCGTCGGCGACGCCGACGATTATCTCGTCGAAGATCTTGGCCGCCCTTAAAATGACGTCCAGGTGCCCGTTGGTGATGGGGTCGAAGGTGCCGGCGTAAACGGCGCGTCTTATCTTAGTTTCTTTCATTCTTCCTCCTCGCTCGTAAAGGAGCCGATGCGGCCGAAAAAGCTCACCTGGGCTTTGCCGTAGCTTATGGAGCGGTAGCAGCGCCAGGTGGCGATCTCGGTGTCTTTAGCGCATTTCACAGTTTCGTCGTGTTCTATTATAACAATCGTGTCGTCATTTGCGAAAGAGGAGGAGTCGATGGCGGACAAAAGCTTTTCCATTTCGACTTCCCGATACGGGGGGTCGGCGTAGATAAGATCCATCGGATATCCGGTCGAATTTTTAAGGACGTCCCAGACGTCGGCTCTCCAGACGGTCGCCTTATCATCGGCGCCTAAGCGTTTGACGTTGGACATTAGGCAGCGCAGCGCTTCCGGCGCTTTTTCGACCATAATGGCGCTTTTGGCGCCGCGGGAAAGGCATTCAAGCCCTATGGCGCCGCAGCCGGAGTAGAGGTCAAGGACCTTTCTTCCTGGCAGCCAGGAATGAAGGATGTTGAAGACGGAAGTCCTAACGCGGTCGGAAGTCGGCCTGACTTCGCGGCCTTCCGGCGTTTCCAGGAGTTTCCCTTTATAGAGTCCCGTTATAATCCTAGGCATTTTTCACCTCGTTTCCAAGATAGCGGACGGAGAGCATCGTGATGTCGTCGGACTGCGGGGCGCCTGCGGCGAACGCTTTTACGTCGTCCCAGACTGATCCTATGAGTTTTTCGCAAGCGAACCCGTTCTTTCCCTGAAGGAAGGAAATTAGCCTTTCGTCGCCGTACATTTTTTCATTCGTGTTGAAGGCCTCGGTCACGCCGTCAGTGTAGAGGAAGATGGTGTCGCCGGGGCGCAGCACCATGTAGTCGTCGTGGTATTCCATATCGGAGCACATGCCGACCAAAGCGCCGTTATTGGAGCGCAGGAATTCCGCCCTGCCATTTGCTTTCATGATGACAGGCGGGTTGTGGCCGCCGTTGCAGTAAGCCATCGTTCCGCTGCGCAGATTTATGACGGCTATGAAGAGCGTCACGAACATGCAGCTCTCGTTGTTGGCGGAGCGGTCCTTGTTGATGTGGTCGAGGATGGCCGCAGGCGAGGCGTTGTAGCGCGCGACAGACCTTATGAGCGTTTGTACGACCGCCATGTAGAGGGCCGCCGAGATGCCCTTGCCAGAGACGTCGCCCATGCAGAAGCAAAGGTGGCTTCTGTCAACGAAGAAGACGTTGAAAAGGTCGCCGCCCACGGACTGGGCGGGGCAGAGGATGCCGGCCGTCTCGATCCTCTGGTCGCCCTTGTTGACCCTTTCGAGATTCGGCAGCAGGCTGCGCTGGATGTCGGAGGCGATCTTCAGTTCGCCCTGCAGCCTTTTTTCAGCCTCTTCCGTCTGGTCGAGTCTTTTCGCGGCGGATCTGACCTTTTTCAGGTAGCGGAAAACGTCGGTTATGAATTTCATACAAAAATTTATCTCTTTCTGCCCCAAACGGGCAAAGCTTCAAGTTCATTTGAGAAAGCCGCGCGCTGCCAGTCCCTGGTGTCTTCCTGCGGTTCATTGAATTCCGCTTTCCTTTTCTCCGGATACAGCGAAAGCCTTTCCAGAGAGGAGGAGGGCCAGATGAGGGAAGGCTCGAGATTGAGTTCCTCGCCTTTTTTGACGCGCCAGTCTTTCAGTTTGCCCATCCTCTCCATGGAGGGGCGGCGCCAAACGGGCAGTTCTTTTTTGAATTCCACCACGACGAAGGGCGGGAGTTT
>JAFYIM010000220.1 GCA_017538635.1 bacterium | reverse complement strand
TCATGATCTCGCTTCCGTTGAAACTGTCGCCGCTGGCGCTGATCCAGAGGGGGTTCTTCTCCTGGCCGCCGTTCTGGCTGCTCAGGATAGTCGGGTGATCAAGGTCGGCCACGACTTTTTCAGGATCAACGGAAAAGCCCCATTTTTCAAAGAGCACGTTGGCGTCGGAAGCGCCGAACGGCATGATCGGGCTGTGCTCGTCTCTGTCGGCAGTGCACAAAGGATCGACGAAGAATATGACTTTCCCGCCCTTCATGACAAATTGGTCGATCGCGATCATCGTCTCGTCCGGCCAGGCTTTGGGATGCACGACCAGAAGAATGTCGATCCCTTCCAGTTTCACCGGGCTGTCCGGCTTGATGTTTTTGACAACGTAGTTGCGCTTAAGTTCGTTCACAATTATCCAGGGCTGGCTGACGCCCTTGGAATTGCGGCCGTACATGTCGTTCTTGTCGGTGCCCGTGATCGGGAGGGAACTGATCACGCCGATAGTCTTTTTCTGCGGGTGCAGGACCTGGTAGATGAGCTGCGAGATGTCGTACTCGAGGTAGCGCTCGCGGCTGATGTCCACGATCGGCAGAGCGGCGTTCTGGTCGAGCGCCTCGGCCACGATGCCGAAATAGAAGTAGCCGTCGGCGGTCGGGTCGCTGCTGAAGCCCACTCGCTTCAGGCCGTACTTAAGCGCCCATTCCTCTTCGTCGGAATCGAGCTTCGGGTCGAGCACTTCGACTTTCACTCCGCCCTTGGAAGCGTTCTCGTATTCTTTCAGGAGGTCCTTGACGCGCCCGGCGAAAGCTTTCAGCTGGGCGGGCTGCCCTCTCAGGCTCGAGGAATAGAAGAGTTTCAGCGTGACGTCCTGGTCGAGGTCACTCAGCATTTTTTTCGTGCCGTCAGTCAGGCTGTAAGTTTTCGCCTCCGTGATGTCCCAGCGGAAATACAGGGAAGCGGCGACGAAATTCACGATGATGATGACCGCCAGCAGAGCAATGAGCCCCACTGCGGAAGTCAGAAATTTCTGGGAAAAGAAGTTCATATGTTCTGCCTTAGGAAGCTTTGCGCGAAGTTAAGACCACCGAGGTGGCGGACAGCATGAAGGTGATCAGGGAAGCGTAGTAGATGAGGTCCCTGGAATCTATGACTCCGCGCTGCACGGAATCGAAGCGGTACATAAAGGAAAGCGAAGCGATGAAGTTGGCGACGCTCAAAGGAACGGTGGTGGCCAAGGCTTCCGTGACCGGGCCCCAGCCGGCGATCACGAAGAAGAGGCAGATGACCAAGCAGATGATGAAGGCGACCACCTGGTTCCTCGTCAAACTGGAAGCGAAGCTGCCGACCGCCAGATAGCAGCCGGCCAAAAGGAAGCTGCCGATGTAGCCCGCAATGATCTGGCCGATGTCAGGGTTGCCAAGGTAGCAGACCGTAATGACCATCGGGAAAGTCAAAGAAAGCGCGATGCCGATGAAGAGCCAGCCGGCTAAGAATTTGCCGAGGATAGCCTGCGGCAAAGTGACCGGCAGAGTCAGTAAAAGCTCAATCGTCCTAGTGCG
>JAFYIM010000219.1 GCA_017538635.1 bacterium | reverse complement strand
GAAGACCGAGGAGGCCGCCTGGAAGACTATTGAGGATCAGATCGCCGCCTGCTTAAACGGCGTCAAAGGCAGCGCCAACACCATGGCGAAAGCCAGAGGATACTCTTCCGCTCTCGAGCAGAGCCTTAGGATCTCCCGCCTTGACGACGAGACTTTCTCCGCACTTTGGGACGCCATGCAGCGCTCTTTCCCTCTTTTCAGGCGCTACTTCAAGAGCAAAGCCAAGAAACTCGGGCTTCCGAAACTGCGCTGGTGCGACCTTGACGCTCCTGTTGGAAGCAGCACGAAACGTTATTCCTTCGAGGATTGCCAATCTTTCCTGCTCAGGCATTTCGCGAATTTCACACCGGAAATGCACGACCTGGCCAAAAGGGCTTTCGACAACAACTGGATCGACGCCGAACCGAGGGACGGCAAACGCGGCGGCGCTTTCTGCATGCCGGTTAGAAAACTTGAGGAATCCCGCGTCATGGCCAACTACGGCTACAACTTCGATTCCGTCAACTGCCTGGCTCACGAACTGGGACACGCCTTCCACAACTACTGCATGAAAGGCCTTCCAGCCAAGCAGCGCAAGTGCCCCATGACTTTGGCTGAGACCGCCTCCATCATGAACGAGGTCGTGGTCTCCAGCTCCGCCATCAAAGAAGCTGGAAGCTTGGAAGAGGAACTCTACATTCTTGAAAACATGCTCACCAGCGCCAGCGGCGTCATCGTTGACATCGCCTCCCGCTTCCTCTTCGAAAAAGAAGTCATGAAACGCCGGGAGGAAAACGAGCTTACGGCCAAGGAACTCTGCGCCATCATGGAAGAGGCCCAGAATGCGACCTTCGGCGACGCCCTGGACGAAAACTGCCGCGGTCCCTACATGTGGACCTGGAAGCCGCACTATTACTTCTCAAGCTTCAACTTCTACAACTACCCCTACGCCTTCGGCCAGCTTTTCGCTCTGGCGCTCTACTCGCTCTACAAAAAGGAAGGCGCTTCCTTCATCCCCAAGTACATGGGCTTCCTGCGCTCCGCCGGCCAGGATTCCCCGAGAGGCCTGGCCGCGCGCTTCGGTTACGACATTACCAAGGCGGAATTCTGGGACAACAGCCTTGCCGTGATAAAAGACTGGATCGACCGCTACGAAGAACTGTAAATGAAAGAAGGACTGCTTTTCATAATTGGACTCGCCTTCCTTATCGCAGGCGGCGAATTGATGGTAAGAGGCGCGATCGCGCTTTCCAAGAAACTTTCCATTTCCGCCCTGGTGATAGGAATAGTCGTCGTAGGTTTCGGAACTTCCGTTCCGGAACTCTTGGCCAGTTTGTTCTCAGTCGTCGGAAAGATCAATGCTCCCGGCTTGGCGATCGGCAATGTCATTGGCAGCAACATTGCCAACATTATTCTGATCCTCGGCCTGACCGCTTTGATAAACCCAATCGTCTTCACGGAAAAAGCCCGCTTCAGGGAGATCTTCTCGCTTCTTCTCAGCGTAGTGCTTCTGGGCCTTGCTTTTCTGCCGGAATACATAGACCGCACCTACGGCGTAATAATGACGGCCGCGATGCTGTCTTACATTTTCTGGAGCATCTTCGGTCCTGAGGCGAAAAGCGAAGAAGTCCCGGATCTCACGGGACCGTGGAAGAACTTTTTCTTCAGCTTCATCGTGACGGCGGTAGGAATAGCCATAATGGTCGGCGGCGCCAAACTGATGGTCGTTAACGCTGTAGAGATCGCCAGAGACTGGCACGTCAGCGAAACTGTGATCGGACTTACGATCGTAGCGGTCGGCACCTCCCTGCCTGAACTGGCGGCCTCTTTGATTTCCGCCATTCACAAGCGAAGCGATCTTGCCATCGGAAACATAATAGGCAGCAATATTTTCAACGCTCTTTTCATACCGGGTCTTACGGCGATCATCAAGCCTTTCCCTGTCAATAGATCCGTTCTCCCGGACTTCGCCGTCATGACGGCCGTCACGGTCGCCTTCACGCTCTTTTTGTTGCGTGGAAAAATCGGAAGAGCAGCCGGCGCGCTCTTCTTTGCGGCTTACGTTGCCTACATGATATTTATCTGGAAATAAGAGCGAGCAGGCTACTCGGTTTTCGCTTTGCTTTTGGCAGCGGCTTCCTTGTTGGCAGCCCTCCAGTCCGCTTCCAGCTCCTTAGCCGTTTTTCCGGTCGTTTTCTTCCAGAACTTGCCGTCGTCGAAAGAATGATCGCGGAGCGCGGCGTTGAGCTTCTTCATCGTTCCGGGGAAACGGCTCTCTACGAAACCGAAGAAATGCGCGGTAACGCGGTAGGAATCGTTGTAGTGGTATTTCTCAGGTTCTCTGAGCACGAAATCGCAGCCTTTGGACTCCGGTTCGAAAAGGACCCACCTGATGTAGTCCGCGTAGCCCTCGCTCGCCCATTCAGGGCAGTTTTTTTCGTCGCACCCCTCTGTCCAATAGTTCTGCAAAACGTGGGTGAGTTCGTGAATGGTAGAACCAAGCGCCTCGCCGTCCAGGTTCTCTCTGAACCAATCGACGCGAAGACAAACCTGATTCTCACTCGGCAAAGCCCAGGCCGGCGCGCCATCGGCGGACTTTAGTTTTACGACGACGAACTGGAAGTTGATTTTCTTCGGCGGCTTCCAGCCGTCAGATGCCATGGTGTCGGTCAGCAGGACGACCCACTCTTTAATGGCGGGCGCGAACTTTTCCTTCGTCCACTTGTTCAGGTCAGGGGCGTTTGATGTGTCGAATACGAGCTTTGAAACGCTTGTCGCGACTTCAAATTTGTTGGAATTGCTGTTCTCCTTTCCGCTCTCCGCCGCATGCAGGGAAATCGTCGGCAGCACAAAAAAACAGGCCATCATTAACATTAACCAGTTTTTGTCGTAGTTCTTCATTTTGTCTCCGTTTATATGTCGATTGTTTTGATTATTTTTCTTGGATCATTCCCAATTGTAGTTATGTATCTCGCTGCCAAAGCGCCAGCGCGCGGGGCGAAGGTTTTCTTGCCAGTCCAGCGGTTCGCCGGTAGGCTGAACCTTGGCCGAGCGGCGCAATGCCTTCTCCAGCGCCGTACGGATCTCCGGCGTCGTCAAGCCGCGCTTCCACGAGACGAACAGCGCCGTGCCGGAACGCGAGACAAGGTCGAGCCACTGCGAATTCAGCCTCCACGGAACGGCGTCCTTATCCGAAAGCCCGAAGCAGTCGCCATCCGCAAAATAGAACGTCTCATGATGGATCGTGCGCATGCCGACCGTGTTCGGACCCATTTTGCGCGTCCTGCCCCAGTCGTTTCCGCTCGTATCGTCGCCCGTGCGCTGTATTTCAAAGAGGCCGGCGGCGAAGTGGTCGATCGCGTTGCAGCCTATGATGACCATTTTGTCGCCTGCGGCTTCGCGAAGCGCCGTGTAGAGTCCCTTCACGACTTCCGCCGTGGTACGGCTCCTGTCGCTCCACTCGGGAAGGTCGCGGTTAATGGGGGCGAGCCCTCCGCCCCAGGATACGCACCAGTCGAAAGTGATGTAGTCTATCTTGATTAGCTCAAATCCCCAATCGGCAAAGCGCTTCATGTCGGTGCGGATGCGCGTTTCTAAGGCCGGAGCGGTCGGGTCCATGGGAAGTCCTTCATTCGGCAGTCCGTCGTCGGGGAGGAAGGGACGGTACCAGAGCCCCGGCTTGGCGTCCATCGCCTTGACACGCTTGGCCACTTCGTCCATCTCCATTCCCCACTTCTCGTTCACTCCCGCCCAGCGCTTGTCGGCCGTCGTCTCAGCGCACCCCTGCTTGCCGCGCTGCCAGCCGTCGTCCACGACGACATAGGGACGCACCAATTCGCCCTTGACGAGCGAAACGATGAACTCGGCGTCCGCAAGGAAGTTCGTCGCCGTGTTATTGCCGTAGGCGCAGTACCAGTCGTTGTAGCCATAGACGGGTTCCTTCGGGAGACGCGGTTTCGGGCACATCTTCCGGCAGAATTCCTGGCCAGCTTTGAAGGGCGTCTCGTTATCATTGCCGCGCCGGGAGACGAGGGTGCAGGCCAGAAGCTCGCGGCCCTTGAGTTCCAAAGGAGACGAACCGGCGCGAAGATCAAGCGAAAGCAATAGGTGCTCCGGATCGACCTTCCAAGAGCCGAAAGCGTTCGGCTGGACCATGAGGCCGTAGCCGTCCGTACGCTTTCCGTCGTTCACTAGGCAGTACCACGGCTTCCAGCCTTCGTGCGGAGCGGAGGAACCTTCGATGCTAAACCATCCCGAGTCACCGTAGGTGCGCTCCCAGTCTCCGCCGTAAACGAGGGCGTCTTTCGGGAGCGAAACGTTCCATATAAGCTCGACCTTTGATATGGGAGCTTCGCCTGAAATTGTAATCGATACTCCTTGACACGGGTCAGGGCAGTTTGATAGTTTCACGCGCCCTGCGGAATCCTCCGCGCCGTCCACAAGGATCTTGTCGGGTTTAGTGATGTCAACAAAGGGCAACTCAGTGCATTTCGCCGCGTCCTGCGCGGCAGCGGGCGCATCTGCAGCGAAGCATAATCCTGTCACAAATGTGGCCATACCAAACACAGATAAGATCGAAAAAACGTTTTTCATGCTATCATTCCTTATTACCACGTATTGCCGAAAGGCTTCACCGCCTCGTCGAATTCGGGGATCGTCGCCGCCTTGCCGGCGAGATATTCGTCCACACGGCGCTTGGCTTCCTCCATGCGCGCCAGCACGCTGGCGATACGCGTCTGGATCGTGTCGAACCCGAAGGGCTGGGATGTTTCGTTCCAGTTGTCTCGGTAGATATCGCAGAACTCGCGCATAGCAGTAACCGCCTTGTCAAGCTTCGCCGCGGCCTCTTTTATCTTCTCGGCGTCTTTAGCCTTCCAGGCGTCCAGCATCGCCAGAGAATAGTCTAATTTTGTCTGCGTTGCGCGGCTGTAAGCGCAGGAGACGGGAGCGCCCGACCCATCAAATCCTGCTTCCGCGTCGCTAAGGGCGTCGCGCCAGGCGCGGAGGCGGTTGACGCCGTCGCCGTCCCACTTCCGCATGGCGTTCCTTATTTCGAGCATATAAAGCGGATCGTCATAGAAGAACGTCGTATCGTGTTTCCCCAGGTTGAAGTTCGGGTGGCTTTGGATGTCGGAGATCTTGGATAGGGTTTTGAAGTCCATGCCGGTAATCGCTTTAAAGCGCGCGCAATTGTCGTCGTTTGGCTCCACGGGGCGTCCGGCGGCAAGTTCGGCGCAGGTGAACATG
>JAFYIM010000218.1 GCA_017538635.1 bacterium | reverse complement strand
TTCGAAATCGTAATCGCGCTGAAGGTTCAGCATCTGCTCCAGTTCGTGCACGCGGGCCTGGAGATCCCTCGTCTGGTCGTACTTGTGCTGCAGATTCTCAAGCTGAAGCTTCAAAGCGGTGTTCTCCCTCAGGACCGCGCTTCTGAATTGGTAAAGGTTCCAGAAGTAGCTGAGCTTCTGACCGGGATAGTTGACGACTCTGACGAAGAAGCCGGAGACGTCTAAGGTCAGGCTGCGGGAAAAACTCCCGAGCCAGCCTATCCTGGCGCAGAAAATAATGATCAGAGCGACGATGAAAAATGTCAGGATATATTTCGTTTTAAACATTCACTGTCCTCCTTTTTCCCAAAAGGAAAAGTAAGAGCAAAAATCCAAAGGCAGGTTCGGGCGCCTCCTCCACCGTAAAATCAGCTTCGCCCCGCATGGGAAGATCTATTTCCGTTTTGGCATAGCAACAGCGGAAGGTGAGGGAGTTGGTCAAAACGATCGGCTCCGCATAAGTTTTCGCCGTTTTGGATCCCCATGGATCGCTGCCGTCCGTGGTGTAAACGATCTTTTTGGCGCCTGAGAGCGTTAGTTTTGTGCCGTATGGCACCTGTCCTCCGCAGGGGGAAAGCAAGGGCGGATCAAATTTGGGGAACCAGCCGGCGGCGCGGTACTGCTCGATTGTCACTTCGTAGCGGTGGGGCAAAAATTTGTCCCTTATGTAATTGACGTTGGGCTGCCAGTCGCGGTCTCTCCTCAAGGGAAGCCTGTCCCCGTAGGGCGCCCTTATGTCGCCCCAGCGCGCGGATTCGCAGACAATAGCGTCGTAGATCGAGTCGGCCCTCTTCATGAAAAGCTCCTGCATGTGTTCCGGCAGCGCGGCGCCGCCGTTGAAGTAGTGCTTGCAGATGCGGGAGACGAAAAGCTTTCTGTATTCACCCGACTTCATCAGCCTCTGGTGCAGATAGCGGGAGTTGAATAAATTTAGCTTAGACCCCACCGGGGTGTCCTTGGTAAGATCGGCGTCGTAATACTCCTTAAGAAGGGAGCATTCGCTGTCGTGGTTGATGAACTTGAAGCCGCCGGGGTTTATGCGGTTGTAGAGGGCGAAGAAATTGTTGACGTGCTGGTTGTCCACGGCCACGGGGCTGTCCATGTTGCAGACAAGGCTGTTCAGGATGGCCATATCCGCCACGTTGGTGGGGTCTAAAAGGCCTGCATTCACCGTTTTCAAATAACTCGCGTCGGAAAAGCCGTTGGTGGCAGCCTGCCACAGTCTTTTGTAGCCGTCCATACTTCCCTGCGTCACGGTCACGACAAGATCTTCCGGTTTCAAAACGTCGTAATCATCCTCGCTGCCGCCGAAGTAGTGGGCCGCATAGTTCTGGTCAGGCCTTTCCTCCGTCTGGTAGAGGCCCCAGTAGTGGCCGTTCAAAAGGACGTGGTAGTAGCAGCCCCTGGTGCCGGGCATGCCCATGGAGAGAGCCAGGTCGCGGACGAACTCGTCCCGGCAGTAGGTGGACTGGTAGGCGTCGCCCTCGAAATGCCAGGAGAAGGTCTGAGTGCTTCTTAGGTCTATTTTGTCGAACTCATCTATCTCGGTTTCGCCAAACAGCGGAAACTTCAGTTTTCCCGCTCCCCACTCGTTGCGGAAAAAAAGCCTGAGGGAGTGCTTCGGATTGTTGGCGGCCCGGCTCGAGCTGCCCCTGATCCTTAAGCCGCAGCCAACGGAAAAGCCAGGTGAGCCGTCATGATTCAGGAGCTCTATGTGCGCCTGACGTTCCCAAGGTTTTCCGTCCTGCTTGGCGTTGACGTAGATGCCGCTGGAGGCGTTGAAAAGATTGGCGGGGCTTGCCACGATTGAGATGAAGGGCAGCTGCTTGAGGCCGGGAAGCATAGCGTCCTTATATTCCGGGGCCTGGGTGATCCTGGTGTCCATCCCGTAATCCAGCCTTTGGTTGTTCACGGAATTGGTGGGCCACAAACTTCCCGGCGGAACGCCGTCGGGCGAATTGATGATGTCATTTAGGAAAACGAAGGTGCCGGTGAACTCCTCCGCGCCGCCGGCGTCGTCCTTGAAAGCGATCGCCCTTACGATGGTCGTTTTGTCAACCGTGAAATGCCCGCGGTAAATCGTTCCGCCAATTTTTGGCGTCGTTCCGTCCAGGGTGTAAACGATCCAGGCGCCTTCCGTGGCGCAGCGCAGCCTTAATTCAAAGGGCTCCTCGTAAAAGCCAGGTTCGGGAACAGCTGTGACACTTCCTAAGATCTCGCTGAAGCCGTCACGGTTCGGATATCCCGGGGAGGCCGGCTTCATATATTTCATAACTTCGTTGGTGAAGGAGACCACCTCGCCGCCCGTAAGCATCGGGCTTATCAAAAATTCCTTGTCGGAAATTTTGGCAGTCGTTCCCACTATGGCAAGGACGTTGGTGCCGGCAGTCAGGAGCGAACGGTACTTGGTGATGTCAAATTTGCGCCAGGTAATAGCGTCCTTCTTCGCACGGTCGCCTTGAGAAAAAGCGTCCGCCCCGGAACCGGACATCTTCTCCTCTCTGGCGATCATTACTCCGTTCAGGTAGGCTTCGAAGGAATCGGCGTAGCGCATCTTAAGAGTGAGGGAATAAAGCTTCGGCGTTCCTTCGAGTACGAAAGGATAGCGGACGAAGGCGGCGCTCCGCTGATTGTACATCGCCTCCTTGATATCCACTTTGATATATTTGGAAAAATCGTAGTTGCTTCCCTTGTTGCATTCAAAGCCTACGCCCCCCGCTCCCTTGAGCCAGCCGGCGTCATTGAAATCCTTAAGATACCAGACGGAATCGATGGCGCCGTTGCCCGGGACGCAGACGCTGCAGGGGTTCGTTTCATCTAGCAGCGTCGTTTCTTTCGTTTCCGCCTCGCTGCACCAGCCGTAGGAAGTATCTACGAGCTGAGGAGGGAAGGCCGGGGCGAAACTTGAAATAACATCACCGTTTTTGTTACAAAGCCCGAGATATTCCCCGTCCGCGGAAAGTTTGAAGCCGCAGTGCAGTTCCTGGCCGGGAATTCTCCAGTTACTTGAAGACGCAAAGACTATCAGGTAACTTTTCGCGAACAGATTGGTGTCGGGGAAACGCCATTTGAAAGGCTTGTCCTCTTTGTCGGTAAGCCCGAAGTCCTTCAAATTTACCGTTTCATTTCCGTCGTTGTAGATCTCTATCCAGTCGGAGTATTCTCCGAAACTGTCCTTCAGCCCCGACTTGTTGGAAGCCATGAATTCATTGATGCGCACACCCTTCGCCGAAACGGCGAAGAGCAAAGCGAAAAAAACTATGACTGAAAACGGCCTCAAGCTCAAAGGAAAAGTTTTCTGACGCCCAAAAAAGCGAGAAGCGGGATTAAAAGGAACGCCGGTTCGGGCAAATCTTCGCGGCCGGGAGAGCCGAAGGTCTCTCCGGAGAGGCGCCAGGCGCCCTTGGCGCTGTATTCCGCGAAGTCCAGATCGTAGTTTGTGGGAACGATGGAGGGACCTAAGCCGCGGGCGCCCTCGAACCAGTAGCCGCTGAAGTTGAAATTGTAATTGGAGAGGAAGAAGCGCTCGCCGTCGTTAGAGATGCTGCCGTCAAAAGTCCCGGCAATGTGCATGTCGTTGGTCTCGTAGCGTTCCGCGAAGGCCTCCAGGTTCTTCACGACGAGGGCATAGCTTCTCGGCGGAATCGGCTTGGAGCCCGGCGCGAACACAAAATCCACGCCGCCCGTGATAGACTGCCCTTCCGGATAGAAGAGATTGTCGGAATTGTTGAATAGCTCGATGAATTCGTAATCCTTGTCCGTAAAGGCAGAACCTGCCTCGGGAGGAGCCGGCATGTACATCAGCTCGGTGACGAGAAGAGGACTCTTCTCCGCCAAGGTAAAGTAAGCGGAGACGTCCATGGGATAATCGCTGTAAGCGGGGTCATATGTGCAGCGGATATAGGTGGGCTTGTCGATCGTCAAAGGACCGGTGTAGCGCTTGGCGGTGGAAGAAGTGTAGGGGTCGCTTCCGTCAGTAGTGTATTTGACGTACGTCTCGCCGGAGAGCGTCACTTTCGTGCCGGACATCACCCTGCCGCCATTGGGATATATCCTAGGAGGCGCGATGGAGGGATACCAGCCGCGGTTCCTGAACTGAGTAATGTTGATCTCATTCCTTGTGGGGAAGAAGGTGTTGGTGATCCAGTGGATCTCGGGCCACCAGTGGTCGTCGCGGTTAAGCGGCTGATACTGCCGGCAGTCCGTCCTGACGTCGCCCCAGCGGGCCGATTCGCAGATGATAGCCTTGTCGATCTCGTGGACGCGCGATAAGAGAAGTCTCGAAGCTTTGTCGGTCGTCAGCATGCCATCGTTAAAGTAGTGCTTG
>JAFYIM010000217.1 GCA_017538635.1 bacterium | reverse complement strand
TTACCTGGGAGTGGCTGTGAAGCTGCCCTTCCAGCGATACGATTACGCCATAGACCTTCAGGGACTGCTGAGAAGCGGGATCTTCACGGCGCTGGCCAACGCCAAAACTGCCATCGGTTTTGCGGACGGCAGGGAAGGTTCTACGATCTTCTATGACACAAAGGTCGTAGTGAACAGGAAGCTTACGCACAGTACGCTCTGCAATCTCGCGGTTTTGAAAGAGATCGGAATAGAAAAGGATGAATCGTGGCCCTCTTTTGCGCCTGAAGACACCAAGTCCACTTTGGACAAATTTGGTTTAACAAGCAAAGGTTTCTTCATAGCCGTGCCCCTTACGCGCTGGAAAAGCAAGAACTGGGTGCCGGAATCGATCGCCGCGGTAGGGAAGGAATTGAAAGCGCGCCACGGCTGGCAGGGAGTTTTGGTCGGCGGAAACGACGCCAAGGACGTCTGCGCATCGATTTGCCAGATCGCCCCTGACGTTTTCACAGACCTTTCCGGCAAGACCGACTGGTCACAGTTTCTGGCTTTGAGCGCCGAAGCTGTCTGCGCAGTCACGCCCGACACCGGTCCGATGCACGTCATGGCGTCGGCGGGAACGCCGATGATAGCCGTGATGGGACCGACAGACCCCAGGCGACATGGGCCGTACGGCCATTGCAGCAAAGTTTTGCAGAGCAAAAGGCGCTGCCTGCCTTGCTACCACAGGGAGTGCGTTTTGGGAGAAGTTGGGAAGCCTTCGCTCTGTATGGCCGACATCACGCCGGAAACCGTTCTTGAGGCGGTCGAGGAATTGTTAAAAGAATTGGAAAACAAGGAACAAAATGCCTAATCTTTGCATAGTGGGCGCCATGGGGCGCATGGGTCAGAACGTAGGCGCCCTTGCCGCAAGTTTCGGCTTCACCGTTTCCGGAGCGCTTGAATTCAAGGGTTCGCCGGCGGTCGGAAAATCTTTTTGCGGCGTCGCGGTGACTGACGATCCCGATACTGCTTTGAAAGGAGCCGACGTTGTCATAGAGTTCGCGCTGGCGGACGGCATAGTTGAGAGAGCAGCCGCTTATGCGAAGCATAAAGTTCCGGCTGTCATAGGCACTACTGCCGTATCTGAAGAGGGAAAGAACGCTCTTACGGAAGCCGCTAAGATCATACCTGTCATACACGCCGCCAATTTCAGCCTGGGCGTCAATCTTTTGGGAGAGCTTTTGAAAAAAGCCTCAGCTGTGCTTGGACCTGAATATGACGCCGAGATCGTGGAGATGCACCACCACAACAAAAAGGATGCTCCCAGCGGCACGGCCCTTTACTTGGCCAAAATGGTTGAAACTGGCAGGGGAGCCGGCAGGGAAAAAGAAATTTACGGCCGATACGGCAACACAGGAGCCAGGCCGTCTGGAGAAATAGCGATCCATTCCCTTCGCGGAGGCGACGTGGTCGGCGATCACACTGTCATCTTCGCCTCGGAAGGAGAAAGAATAGAATTCACTCACAAGGCTTCCAGCCGCTCTAATTTTGCAGTTGGCGCGCTGAGAGCCGCGAAATATCTTATTGGGAAAGAGCCTGGCCTTTACACCATGGCCGACGTTATAGGTTTGAAATGAAAGGGAAACGCGTATTAGTTACCGGCGGCGCCGGATTTATCGGCAGCCATTTAACGGAAGAACTTCTTAAACTCGGCCATCATGTGACCGTGATAGACAATCTCTCTTCCGGAAGATTGGAAAACATCAGGCAGTTTGAGGGCAACCCGGCCTTCCGCTTCGTTAAGCACGATGTGTCGGAACCTTATTGCGAAGACTTCGACTGGATCTTCAACTTCGCCTGCCCGGCTTCCCCGGACGCTTACCAGAGCGATCCTATCCAGACGACGAAGACGAGCATGCTCGGCGCGTTCAATATGTTAGGCCTTGCCAAACGCTGCGGCGCCAGGCTTCTGCAGGCTTCCACTTCGGAAGTCTACGGCGATCCGAAAGTCCATCCGCAGGTGGAGTCCTACTGGGGCAACGTCAATCCGATCGGCGTCAGAAGCTGCTACGACGAGGGAAAGCGCGTGGCGGAAACGCTCTGCAGCGATTACCGCAGGCAGAATCATGTCGATACCAAGATCATCCGCATCTTCAACACCTACGGCCCGAGGATGAGAGTGAACGACGGCCGCGTCGTCTCCAATTTCGTGGTCCAGGCCCTGCAGGGAAAAGATATCACCGTTTACGGCGAAGGAACGCAGACTCGTTCTTTTTGCTATGTTAGCGACCTGGTGAGGGGCATCCTTGCCATGATGGAAAAGGACGGCTTCGCCGGCCCCGTCA
Organism: bacterium; assembly: GCA_017538635.1. The sequence goes on along the minus strand of JAFYIM010000217.1, from coordinate 6,471 downwards.
ACTTAGGCAATCCCGGGGAATTCACCGTCAAGGAACTTGCTGACATTGTGATCGAGATGACCGGTTCAAAGAGCAAGATCATAAAGCTTCCTTTGCCTTCCGATGACCCGACGGTTAGAAGGCCGGATATTTCGCTAGCAAAAGCTAAACTCGGCTGGGAACCGACCATTCCTCTCAGGGAAGGTTTGAAGTTTACCATCGAATATTTTGAAAAAGAGCTGACAAAAGGACAAATAAAATGAAGAGCTTGAAAGAAAAAATTGTTTCCCGCGAAGCGCACGTGGCGGTCGTGGGCTTAGGCTATGTCGGGCTTCCTTTGGCCTGCGCTTTCGCCAGCAAGGGCTACAAAGTGACAGGCATCGACCTTTCAATTGGCAAAGTTGAAAGCTTGAAGAAGGGGGAATCCTACATCATCGACGTGAAGTCGGAAACTTTGAAAAGCTTTGTGGACGACGGACGCTTTACGCCGACCACCGATTTCTCCGCTCTTTCTGACGTTGACTGCATCTCCATCTGCGTTCCTACTCCCTTGGCCAAGACCGGCGAGCCGGACGTTTCCTACATGATCAACGCCCGGGATTACATTCTGCCGCACTTGAGGAAAGGAACGCTCTTCGTACTTGAAAGCACGACGTACCCCGGCAGCACCAGGGAACTGATGATCAAGCCGCTTCAGAAAGCCGGCTTCGAGCTTGGCAAGGACGTCTTCGTCGCTTTCTCTCCGGAACGCGTTGATCCGGGCAACCCAAAATACAACACGCTCAACACGCCGAAAGTTGTGGGCGGCGCCACGCCGGAATGCACGGAGCTGGCGGTCGCGCTTTACTCCAGCATCATCCCGATGATCGTCCCGGTCTCTTCCTGCGAAGCAGCGGAAATGGCCAAACTGCTTGAGAATACTTTCCGCAGCATCAACATTGGACTCGTCAACGAGATCGCCATCATGTGCAAATATCTCGGCATCGACGTCTGGGAAGTGATAAAAGCCGCTTCGAGCAAGCCTTTCGGCTTCATGCCCTTCTATCCCGGCCCCGGCATCGGCGGCCACTGCATTCCTATAGATCCTCTGTACCTGTCCTGGAAACTTAGGACTTTGCACTACAAGGCCCGCTTCATCGAACTGGCTGACGACATTAACAGTGCGATGCCGGATTATGTGGTGGGTTTGATTGGCGAAGCTCTGAACGGACATGAAAAGAGCATAAAAGGCTCCAAGATACTTCTTCTCGGCATGGCTTATAAAAAAGACATCGACGACCTCAGGGAGAGCCCCTCGCTTCTGGTTTACGACAGGCTCCGCCAGAAAGGCGCGGATCTCTATTACCACGATCCTTTCATCAAGAGCTTCCGCTACAACGATGAAGTGATCAAAGGCGTCGGCAATGAGGATATCGGCAAATACGACTGTGTGGTCGTCCTGACGAACCATTCCTGCTTCGACTATGATGCGATCGCCAAGAGCGCCAAGCTTGTCGTCGACACTAGAAACGCCATGAAAGACATCGCTGACCGCGGCAATATCGTGACGCTTTGATGAAGCTTAGATCCAGTTGGCCGCTTTCCGAATTGGCTTTAGTCTGGGGCGGGAATATCCTCAGCAAAGTCATGATGTTTTTCGCCACGATCTATCTGGCGAACAGGTTGGAAGTGGAAGGCTTCGGGATCTTCAGCACGGCTTTCGCCGTTACCAATTACATCAGCCTTGCGCTCTTCACTGGCCTTGATTCCTTAACGACCAGAGAGAGCGCTAGACTTTCTCCTGAAACTGTTTGGCCTTTTGCCAAGGAACTTTTTCATGTCAGGAGAAAGCTGGCTAACCTGGCAGTTATTCTTACAGCCCTCATAGCGCTGTACATGGGAAAGGAGAGCAGGGATGCCGGTTTCGCACTGATCCTTTTCGGATTGGGCTTCATTCCGCTGCAATTCTACACCGTCAATGTTTTCTACGGGCTGGAGTGGTCGTGGCCCATCGCCGCTTACTTCGTGGGCGGACGCTTAATTTATCTCGCGCTGCTTTTTATCCTAGTAAAAGGAAGCTCTAACCTTATGGCGGCCTCCGGCGCTTTTACGGCGGCGATCGCCGTTGAAAACATTTTCCTTTTCTTATGCCTTTTCCTGCGCTATGGGAAGATCAGCGACCGCAGCTGTCCCGCCCCGAAGATCGACCTCAGGCCCGTACTGCTTTTGACTTTGGCGTCGGCCCTTATACTTTTACATGAGAACGCGCCGCAGTTTCTCATATTCTTTCTGAAAGGGGAAGAGGAAGCCGGACTCTATGCATCAAGCTTCAGGCTCATCTATACTGCGGTGACTTTCGCCAATCTGGGCGGCTTCGTTTTTTTGGCAAGATTCAGTAAAGAAACTGGCGAAGGCACGTACAAGAGAAGTTTGCTGCCAGCGGTCGTTATCGGATTGCTGTTCGCCGCTGCAGGCTACTTTTCCGCTGAGCTTATCTACTCGTTTCTCTTCAGCCAGTCCTATGCCGGCGGCGCGCTTGTCTTGAAAGCCGGGATCTTCCAGATGGCCCTGGTTCCTTTGAGAGTTCTGGCCTGGCAGAGGGTGATAGCGAAGGAGAAGGTCAAATCAGCGCTTCTGCCGCTCGTTTTAGGGGTTCTCTTCAGCATAGGCATATCGACATATATGATATGCGTTTCAGGGGCCGTAGGCGCGGCCAGGGGCCTTTTCTGCGGAGAAGCGGCGATCACAGCCCTGATGCTTATCCTGGCGAAGTAAAATTTACTTCTTAAGCGTCTCGAGGGCCGTTTCCAGATGCGTCAGCAAAAGCCTGTCCTGTTCGGCGATCTGACGCATGGCGTCTATCTGCCTCAAAAACGATCCCTGATCGAACTTGGTCGGCTGATAACGCGAACCGTCGTAGCCCAAAACGTAGCCGTTGTTCAAAGCGCTGCGGGCTATCGTAAGTTCCCTTTCAAGTATCTCCTTACATTCCGTCATGGGAATTGAAATTATGGGAACGGCTTTGATAAGATGATTGACGAAGAGCAGAGCGTCGCTGCGGCCGTCGATCATGGTGTTCCAAAGGCTGCGGTTGACGCTGGCTTTCTTGGGTTCCGGCATCGCTTCTTTCCTCGACCAGGCTGCGACAGATCTCATCCAATAGGAGAAGAGTTTTCCGCCTGTCAGGCAGCCTTGGCTGCTTGTGCCCTTGACGTATTTTATCCAGCGCGAGAGGGCCAATATCACATCGTCTTCGAAAGGCTGTTTAGGTACGGCGCTGTCGATCAGTATTATGTCGGTTGGAAGCGTGGTGAATTCCGTGAGCTGCGGCTTTGTGTCAAGGACGCTGCGGCCAAGCCAGGTGAAACCGTAATCGTTGTATCCGGCTAATACTCCCCAGGAACCGGAGCGGTTTAGGTTGGAGCCTACCACGGCATGCTTTTTGGCGGAAATATTGTCGATCACTTTTCTGACAGCCGCATCGTAAACTCTCTTAACATTGTTGTCGACTGTGGCGGCTTCCGGATCGTTTATTCTGGTCGTAAGGGTGCGGAGACGGAAACCGCAGGCTTCCGCCAGGGCATCTTTCATGTCAGCGCCTTCCATTATCTCGCGGCAGAAATACCAGTCGTTGGTTCTCAGTGCCAATCTTACGGGCAAACCGGCGATGGAGCGTGTGACAAACGTCGGCCTGTCGCAGCCGGAAAGCTGGCAGGCGATCAGAAGGGAAGTGGCCAGGGAACCTTCGTAGCGCGAATCGATCTGCATGTCGACTATCGTATTGGCAAGCTTGTCGGAAATAAGCTGTGAGCGTTTGCTGGGAGAGTAATACTCCTGGCTTAAAGAATTTTTCTTATTGGCAAGCGTGAAGAAACATTCCGCGCAATTAATGAGAGGAATGGTCAGCTTTCTTATTTTTTCGCCCATAATAGTCTGCGAAGCGAGATCGGTTTGGGGATGTTCCCAGCTCGGGTCGCCAAGGACAGCGTTGAAGGCTTCGGAGTAATTCTTGTATTCTTTTTCAGCAAGAGCGAGCAGCGCTCTCTCTTCCTCGTTCTGGCAAAGCTGGCGCATGAACGGGAAAAGTTCCAGGGCTTTTTTCGAATCGTGCTGCCAGCGCAGAAGATGTTTGCAGATGCAATTGTTGAAGGGGGAGTTGCATTCAGGGCACCAGGGCATAGCGTAGGCGCCGTCCGCGAAATCGCGAAGCATATTGACGCCGCAAACTAAAAAAGAAATGGTTGTAGTGCCGTTCAGAAGTTTTCCAATGTTCTCGAAGATGAAGACCTGCGGCGAGTCAGGGGAAGCCGGGCGGGAGGATCTTTTAAGGAGCCAGACCTTTTCCGGAACGCCCTGGAAAGAATAAGCCTGGTTGCGATAGACAGCCCTGAGCGTCAAACCGGTCCCCGGTTCGACATAGTGCCAACTTGGCGAGAGTTGCCCGGGCAGCTTGGCGTACTGAATTGCGGATATCCCTTCTTTCTTAGAGTCCGATATCAATTTGCGGTATTCGGTGCGCTTGGAGGCCGAGACCTGTTCTTTGGAATTGAAACTTTTTTCTTCGTTCCTCAGACGGTAGAAATTGTTCAGCCTTTGGACATTGTAATAGCAGGAGAAGGGGAAGTCTGCCTTGCGGCCGCAGATGGTTTCGCTGCTTCTCAAAGGAGTGAAGGGAAGGCCGTTCAGGCAGGCCAGTTCTTCATAAGAAGCATTGACTCCGTAGATTTGAAGAGCCAAACGGTAAGCCTCCAGAAAATCATCGGATTCCGGTTGTGGCGGAAGCGTCTCGACTCCCAGGGAAGCCAGAACGAGGGCAAAAGTCAAAAAAAAGGCAGCAAAACTTTTCTTCATATTGTATATGTCCCGCATTGGTTTAATGAACACCAGGAGAAATTATATCATTACTTCGGCTTTCTTTGATATAATCATTCCCGTAACCAACCATATTGAAGGAAAAGAACGATGCTTTCTTTTGGAAAACAACTGGCTCTTGCGGCGCTTTTAATATTGGCCGCAGGCTGCTCTTCTTCCTTCGGAGCACCGAAAGGGAAAGGCAAAACTATGAACTTGACCAAGATCAAATTCAGCGACTACGGCGCCAGGCCGGACGGCAGCGCGAACGCCAAGGACGCCTTCAAGGCGGCTCTTGACGCCTGCAGGGCGAAAGGGAACTGCGAACTAATAATCGACCCCGGCGTGTATCTCATAAGCGATCCGGAAGCCATCAAGCTCCGCGACACCGTCATGTCTCTGAAGGACAAAAGCCAGGACGAGAACTCGATCTTCCAGTTCTATTTTCCGTATGTCACCGGGCTGGACATGCGCGACCTTAAGAATGTGAAAGTGACCGCCAAAGGCGTGACGATCCTCTGCGAAGGCTTCATGGAGCCCGTGACTTTGGAAGGCTCGAAGAACGTCTGCATCGAATGCCTCAACATCTCCTACAAGAGACTGCCTTTCACCCAGGGCGTCATCACGAAAGTCGAAAAAGACTACTACGACGTGAAGCTGGACGCTGACACGCCTTTGACGGAAGGCGTTTCTCTCTCAAGGATCTCTTACTGGGATCCAGTGAGGGAAAGATTGGAGCCGAACCAGGACTATTTCCAGCGAGACAACGAAGTTTTGTCCGACGGGACCTTCCGTGTGCACAGTTCGCTGCCCGAAAAATACAAAGGCTTCATCGTGATCTTCAACCACTCTTTGCACTTCCGCCCGGCCATCCTTATGAACGAGTGCGAGGACATAACCCTAAAGGACGTCACGATCTTCTGTCAACCAGGCATGGGCATCGTCGGCAACAAGACCAAAAATATTTTCATGCAGGGCCTGAGAGTCGTTCCTCTGCCGGGGAAAAAGCTCTCTACTAATACGGACGCCACCCACTTCACGAACTGCTCCGGCATCATCGATTTCGAAAACTGCATGTTCGCGAACCAGGGCGACGACGCCACCAACCTTCACAATTTCTATTACACCATGCTGCCGGTGGAAGGGGACGATTCCAGCGCCATCCTCAAGGTCAAAGCCATGACGCACGCCCTGGTCCTCGACGCTCCGGAAGCCGGCGACATCATGGAGATCATTGATTACGAGACCATGAACGTCCTGACGACCATGAAAGTGGTGAGAGTGGAAAAGGACGTCAAGAATTTGAAGAGCAAAGTTACCTTCGATACGCCCTTGCCGAACCATCTTGAGAAATACGCCTGCATCAACGCTTCCAGGATGCCTAGTCTCAGGATGCGCGGCTGCACGATCATGTCGCACCGCGCCAGGGGCATTCTCATTAAGACCAGGAACGTTCTCATAGAGAACTGCACCATCATGGAAACGACGCTCTACGCCATCCACATCGGCGTGGAGAAAGGCTGGGGCGAGGGCCCCGGATCCGAGAACATCGTCATCAGAGGAAACCGCTTCGTCAGGTGCGGCTACGGCGGAGGCTGCACCGGCATCTGCATCAACTGCGACGGCAACGAGAAGTCGAGGGTGCACGACAACATCCTTATA
>JAFYIM010000216.1 GCA_017538635.1 bacterium | reverse complement strand
CCCAGCCGCAGACGTAAACGGAAAAGTAATGGCCGAGGACTGCGAAGATCAAAGCGCAAGCCCGCAATTGGGCCTGGTTGCTCAGAGGATAAACTAAGCTTGGAAGACCGAAACGCGACAACAACTGGGGAAGCTTTGGCAAAAGCGCGGTGATGATGAGGCCCAGGGAAAAATCCGCGGCAATTGAAACGAACTTTCCGTTGAGACGGAGAACATTGAAGCGGCGGAGGAGAAAGCCCAGAGGCAAAGACCCTGCGAGGTAAGCTAAAACGGCGATGAGCATGTCAGTCGTGGTACTGGGATTCGCGGGCTTTCCATTCCAGCTTTATAAGAGCGCCTTCCATTTTCAAAGAAGCGCGCAGCGCTTTCGTAAGATATGTTTCGTAGGAGCCCATGACAAGGCTGGGATCGTTTACGAAAAGCAAAAAAGTGGGAGGCTCTTTGGCGGTCTGGGTGGCGTAGAAGAATTTCAGGCGTTTGCCTTTCAGCGCGGCCGGGCTCTGCTTTTCCATCGCTTCCCTGATGGCGCGGTTAAGAAGCCCAGTGCTGATCTTCTTGGAGACGGAAGCGTAGAGCTTCAGAACTTCTTTCATGAGGGAGGGGATGTTCTTGTTTTCCTTGGCGGAAATGAGAATGACGGGAGCGTGGGCGAGGAAGGGCAATTCCTGCCTGATCCAGCCGATGTAGGCCGTGCGGTCGGTCTTGCCGCGCATGAGATCCCACTTGTTCACGCAGATGACGCAGGGGCGCCCGGCTTCCGCAACGATGGCCGCGATCTTTTTATCCGTGACGGAAATTCCGGCGGTCGCGTCGATCAAAAGAACGCAAACGTTTGCGCGCTTTATGGCCGCTTCACTGCGCGAGACCGAGAAGACTTCCAGCTTCGTGTCGATGGAGCGCTTGCGCCTGATGCCGGCGGTGTCCACCAATCTTATGGCTTTGCCTTCCCAATCTATGATCGTATCGACATTGTCCCTGGTCGTGCCGGGAATGTCGCTAACGATGGAGCGCTCGAAACCGGCGAGGGCGTTCGTCAGCGACGATTTGCCGGCGTTCGGTTTGCCGACGAAAGCGACGGCGCAGAAAGTTTCCGCTTCCTTCTTTTCGCTTTCCTCCTCCTCCCACTGGGCAGCCTCGTGCAGAAGGCGGTCAAGAAGATCGTCGGTCCCGATGGCGTGCATGGCGGAAACAGTCACGGTGGGGGAGAATTCGTAGGCGCAGAAGTCGGCCCAGGAATCCTTATATTTTTCGTTGTCTGCTTTGTTGACGACGAGCCAGACAGGCTTGCCGAGCGTACGCAGCTTTGCTGCGACCACGTCGTCCATCGGCGTCCTGCCGTCCTGGGCGCTGACCAGAAAGAGAATGAGGTCCGCTTCAGAAACGGCGATGTCGGTCTGCTTCGTTATGTGCTTTTCAAGAGCGTCAGGATCGGTGACTAATCCGCCGGTGTCGATAAGGCGGAAGGAGACGCCGTCGTGCGAAACGGTAGCGTAGAGGCGGTCCCTGGTAACGCCGCTCGTCTCCTCAACGATCGCGAGCCTTTTTCCGGAAAGGCGGTTGAAGAGAATGGATTTCCCGACGTTGGGGCGTCCGACGAGCGCTACTGTCAGCATAAATTACGCTTCGATGGAAGTTAGATTCTCAATGGCGTAGTCCACTCTTTTCAAGACCTTCTCTTTCCCGAGGGCGAAGAGCGTCTCGAACATGCCGGGGCTGCAGGAGCGTCCGGTCACGGCGACTCTCAGGGGCTGCAAAACTTTCTTGGGGGAAAGTTCCTTTTCAGTCATGAAAGCGTGGATGGCCGCGTCGAGGGACTCGACGGTAAAGTCGCTGCTCAGGAGAACGGGGCGCAGGGCGGAGAGATTTTCCTTGACGCCTTCCTTTTTCAGGATCTTCCTGACGTCCGCTTCGTTGTAATCGATCTCGTCTTTCAGGAAGTAGGAGATCATATCGACGCAATCGGTCAGCAAAACCAAGCGGGGCTGCAGCAGGCTCATGATGTAGTGAAGGGAACTTTTTTCCAGATCTTCTTTGACAAGGCCTGCGCCGACAAGATACGGCCAGCAGCGCTCGGTAAGATCCTCAACCGTGAGTTTCCTGATGTATTCGCCGTTCATCCAGTTCAGTTTTTCAACATGGAACTGGGCGCCGGCTTTGTTGATGTGCTCTAAGCTGAAGGCCTTTATCATTTCGTCCACGGTGACGATCTCCTGATCCTCGGAATAAGCCCAGCCAAGGAGCGCCAGGAAGTTCACGAGGGCCTCGGGAAGATAGCCCTTCTCCTTGTACTGGAAGACCGAGACGTCGCCGTCCCTTTTGGAGAGCTTTCCGCCGCCGCCCGGCTTAAGGATGACCGGCAGGTGCGCGAAGGTCGGGGGAGTCCAGCCGAAAGCATTGTAGAGGCAGATGTGTTTCGGCGTACTTGATATCCATTCGTCGCCGCGCATGACGTGCGTGATGCCCATAAGGTGGTCGTCCACGATGTTGGCCAGATGGTAGGTCGGATATCCGTCCGCCTTCAGGATGATGAAGTCGGTCTGCTGGTCGTTCTGGTAAGTCACTTCGCCGCGGATCGCGTCGGTAAAGGAAGTCGTTCCGGTCTTCGGCATCTTGAAGCGCACGGTCGGGATGCGGCCTTCCGATTCGTATTTTTCGATCTGCTCTTTCGTGAGACGGGAGCAGCGTCCGTCGTAGCCCTGGACGGAGAGGCCTTTCTCCTTGGCCTCCTCACGTTGGGCCGCGAGCTCCTCTTCGCTGCAGTAGCACTTGTAAGCGTGGCCGGTCTCAAGGAGCTGATCGACGTATTTCTTGTAGATGTCTAATCTTTCGGACTGGAAGTAGGGGCCGCAATCTCCGCCCTTCATGACGCCTTCGTCCCATTCCAGGCCGAGCCAATGCAAGCTTTTCGTTATGTCTTCCAGGGCGTCTTGCTGAAAGCGCGCCCTGTCGGTGTCTTCGATCCTTAAAAGAAAATCGCCGCCCGTCCTGCGGGCGAACAAATAATTGAAAAGCGCCGTGCGGGCGCCTCCAAGATGCAACATGCCAGTGGGACTGGGCGCGAAACGCACTCGGGATTTCATTTAGATAAGGCCTTCCGTTTCGGGGAAACCGAACATGATGTTAAAATTCTGCAACGCGGCGCCGGAAGCGCCTTTCACAAGATTGTCGAGGGCGGAGGTAATGATGACTCTGCCAGGCCCAGCGGTATAGGACATGTCGCAGAAATTGCTGTTGACGATATGGCGTATTTCGACGGAGGTCCCTGATTTCCTGACGCGCATGAAAAACTCATCCTTGTAGGCTTTGTTCCAGGATGACTGGATGTCGGAGGGCGAGCGTCCGTCTTTTAATTTCACATAGATGGTGGAGAGGATGCCTCTGATGATGGGGAGGAGGTGAGGCGTAAAGGTCACGTTCACGTTCGCACCAGCGAACTTTGTGAGCTCCTGGTCTATTTCGGGAGTGTGCCGGTGGCTGAACATGCCGTAAGCTTTGAAAGATTCGGCCGATTCGCAGTAGTGGACCTGAGGCGTGAGCTTCTTGCCGGCGCCGCTTATGCCGCTCTTGGAATCGATTATAATGTCGTTTGGTTCTATGACGCCGTCATGGAGAAGGGGAATGAGCGGAATAAGGGCGCTCGTGACGTAGCAGCCGGGGACGGCCACTACGGGAGCGTTCTTAATTTCGTCCCTGTACCATTCGCAGAGACCGTAGACCGCTTTTTTTAGATTCTCCTTGTCGCAGTGCGCGACTTTGTACCATTTTTCATACACTTCGGTGTCGCGCAGCCTGTAATCGGCGGAAAAATCGATGACTCTGACGCCGCGGGCCAAAAATTCCTTGGCAATGGGAGCGGAGGCTCCGTGCGGCAGAGCCAAAAACACCGCGTCCAGATCCTGGGAATAGAGGGTCTCCACTCCCAGGACCGGCAGTTCGCATAAAGTTTTGAATTCCGGGAAAAGGTCGGGCATGGAGCAGTCCTCGGAACTTGGCCCGTGGGCCAACCCGACGACTTCCACTCCCTGATGGCGTAGGAGCCTTAACAACAGTTCCCGGCCGGTGTAGCCGGAGGCGCCGCAGATAGCGGCTCTAATTTTCTTCATTACTGAACCGAAGCGGTTGGATCTATATTACTTCTTGACCTGCTTTTTCAAAATGACGCTGGCCTTGAAGACCGCGACTTTGGAGGCAGGGATCTGAATGGCTTTCTGGGGAGAGTTGGGGTTGCGGCCGACTCTGGGACGTCTCTCTTTGACGGAGAAGACGCCGAAACGGCGCAGCTCAAGGCGGTTGCCTTCTTCCAGATAATCGCAGATGGAGTCAAAGGTCTGCTGGATGACGGCTCTGACGACATCTTTGGGCTGGTTGGTCTTCTCTGACACTTTCGTGATCAGATTTTCTTTGGTGATGGTGTTTTTCATTTTGATCTCCTTGTATCGGGTAAAACATGTGGTATTGTAAAACGGTTAACACAAATGAATTTTCATTCATTTAATAGGAGATTCTACCTAAAAAGCCTTTTAATGTCAACGATTAAGGCGCTATGATCGCGTTCAGGCGAGACAAGGGACCATTTATGCTAAAATAAATCCATGCGTAATTATTTTCTTCTGGTTTTCCTTTTTTCCGCCCTCTCCCTTTCGGCGAAGCCGAAGCTGCCGCCTGAACTCAGCGACAACGTCTATTCCAACGTGCGCCAGTGCCTGGAGTACGCCCTTGTCAACGAGGAGTCTAAGATCTATGTCGAGGCGGTGAGGGGCTACACCGGGGCGCTTTCAAGTCTGACGCCCCTGGCGTCCTCCCTGGCCAAGCAGAAAGAGAAAACGACAAGCGATAGGGAACAACTCGCGAAGCTGAACAAACTTCTGAGCAGCTGGCGCTACAAACTGGAAGAACTGGAGGCGCCGGCCCAGCTCGAGGCCTACGAGACTCTGAGAAGCGATTACAATTACCGTTTGCTTTATCTGAAAGAAGCTCTCAAAACAGTTTCCCCGATAGTCATCCAGACGAATTTCTACAATTGCCTCTCGGCCTACGGAAGAGTTTTGCGCCAAAGCGGCAAGGTCACGCTGGAACACAAGCCCCCCGACAGCATCGACCCCTACTGGAGCGAAACGGCAAGAAGGCTTTCTAAGATCATGGGAGAGTTGGGCGAGGCCCACGGATATCCCGCTCCGGCCTGCAAGGCTCTTTCTTTCCTCGCTTCCGAGACCAACCTCCAGATCCAGGTGCAGTATATTTTGAGCTGCATGTCCGGCGGGGAGGGCGTTGACATAGCGACCCTGGACGCCTGCTACTCTTCGCTCCTTACCGAACTGCCTCTGTGCTACACCTACTGGCAGGCCTGGGGCGACCTCAGGTTGAGGAGAGGTGACACCAACGGCGCCGTAAGAGTCTGGAAAAAGGCTCTCACCCGTTTCCCCAGGGATTTCGACTTCCGTTATCTTCTGGCCCACTATGCTCCGGAAACGGAAGAGGGCTCGAAGGAGGCCATCGAGTACCTTAAGGACTGCCTGGAAATGACGAGCGGCAGCGCCGCCAGCCGCATATGCATGATGCTGGCCAAGCGTTACCTTACGCTTGGAGAGCTCGGCGAAGCCTATGCCGCGAGCCAGGACGCCGCTAAGCTGGCGCGTCTCAGCAAGAGTCCTACTTCCGACAAGGAGTACCGCGAAGCGAGACTCTTCGCCGCAAGGCTCGCGCTGCGCTGCGATCTTCTCGATGCTGCCCTGGAGAACCTTGAGAAGCTGACGATAAACGACATCTACGACGCCGAGATTGCGGAGGACCTGGCCAAGGTCAGGTACGCCCTCTTCATGAAAGATCCCCTTGACAAGGAGCTTTTGCAGGACGCCCTCAAAGCCTTCGACAAACTCGGTTCCTTCCGTCCCGGCCAAAAGGGGATCGCGGCCGCCAAGGCGGTCATGTATTATTCCGCCGGCAATATGAAGGAAGCGAAAACGCAGGCTATGAAGGAACTTGCCGTTTCGCCCAACGACGCATCCTCGCTTACGGTCATAGGCTACGTCCTCCTCGGGGAGGGCAACAAAGCCGAGGCGAAGGCCAGCTTCGAAGCGGCCTTGAGAACCGACCCGACTTACACGAAAGCCCAGGAGGGATTGCGGCTCTCCCAGTAGGGGTCATTTTTGCTATCATTTAGTCATTAACCATCAAAAAAATACAACCATGAAAGCTAAGATCTACGTAACGCTTAAACAAAGCGTTCTCGACCCGCAGGGAAAAACGGTGCAGAGAGCGCTGGAACAGATGAACTACAAGAACGTCGAGTCCGTGCGCATCGGGCGCTTCTTGGAAGTGGAGCTCGCCACGAGCGACGAAGCGGCGGCGGCCGCCCAGATAGAAGAGATGAGCAAGAAGCTTTTTGTGAACCCGAATATTGAGCAGTTCCGCTACGAACTGGAGAAATAAGCTTTATGAAAATCGGAATTGTAGTTTTCCCGGGCTCCAACTGCGACTATGACTGCCTGACATCATTCAGCCGTCTGGCCAAAGAGAACGGACTCTCCTCCGAAGTCAGCTACGTCTGGCACAAGGAGAGCAACCCCGGAACGTTCGACGCCTACGTTTTGCCCGGCGGCTTCTCTTACGGCGACTATCTGCGCTGCGGCGCCATCGCCCGTTTCTCTCCCATCATGGAGGAAGTGAAAGCGCACGCTGCGAAAGGCCGTCCCGTCATCGGCATCTGCAACGGCTTCCAGATCCTTTGCGAGGCCGGGCTCTTGCCTGGCGCCCTCTATATGAACAGGGATCTGAACTTTATCTGCGAGCACGTATTTTTAAGGACCGAGCGCACCGACACGATCTTCACCTCCCTTTGCAAGAACAAGGAAGTTCTCAATATCCCGATCGCCCACGGCGAAGGCAACTACTACGCCGACGACGAGACGCTGAAAAAACTCGAGGACGAGGAACTGGTGGCTTTCCGCTACTGCACGGGCGACGGCCTTGTGACGCCGGAAGTGAACCCCAACGGCTCCCGCAACAACATCGCCGGCATCTTCAACAAAGAGCGCACTATCCTCGGCATGATGCCGCACCCGGAGCGCGCCGCGGAACCCGGCCTCGGAAGCTCCGACGGACAAAAGATCATCGTCTCGCTTTTAAAATCAATCGCGAAGTAAGTTTAAGGAAAAATATATGGTGGAACGTCTGCCCAAAGATCCTCTGATCACTCCGGAACTCATCGCCGACCATGGTTTGACTCCGGACGAATACGAACGCTTGAAAGGCATCCTGAAAAGGGAGCCGACCTATACGGAGCTAGGCATCTTCTCCGTGATGTGGTCCGAGCACTGCTCCTACAAGAACAGCAGAAAGCAGCTTAAGAATTTCCCGACCGAAGGGCCCCAGGTCCTTATCAAAGCCGGCGAAGAGAATGCCGGCGTCATCGACGTGGGCGACGGCTGGGCCGTGGCCTTCAAGGTCGAATCCCACAACCACCCCTCCGCGGTCGAGCCCTTCCAGGGCGCCGCGACGGGCGTCGGCGGCATCCTAAGAGACATCTTTACGATGGGCGCCCGCCCGGTCATCAACATGAACTCTCTGCGCTTCGGCCGCCCGAATTCCGGACAGGTCCAGCAGCTCGTTGACGGCGTGGTCGGAGGCATCGCCCATTACGGCAACTGCATGGGCATCCCGACGATCGGCGGCGACGTCTATTACGACGAGACCTACGAGACCAACTGCCTTGTGAACGCCTTCAGTTTAGGCATCATGAAGATAAACGAGATCCAGCGCGGCGAAGCCACGGGCGTTGGCAACCCGGTCTTCTACGTCGGCGCCGCGACCGGCAAAGACGGTATCCACGGCGCGACTTTCGCCTCTACTGAACTGACGGAAGAATCGGAAGCGAAACGCTCCTCCGTTCAGGTCGGCGACCCCTTCATGGAAAAACTGCTTTTGGAAGCCTGCCTGGAACTTTTCCAGACCGACCATATCGTCGGCATCCAGGACATGGGCGCGGCGGGCCTGACCTGCTCCACCTGCGAGACCGCAAGCCGTGGCGGCAGCGGCGTTGAAATAGACGTGGCCTTGGTTCCGCAGCGCGAAGCGAACATGACGCCGTATGAGATCCTGCTCTCAGAAAGCCAGGAGCGCATGCTGGTCATCGTCAAAAAGGGCAGGGAAGAGGCCGTGCACAAGATCTTCGAGAAATGGGACCTGCACGCCGTCGAGATCGGACACGTGACCGACGACGGCTTGATGCGCGTCAAATACAACGGCAAAGTGGTGGCTGAGATCCCGGCGAGGGAGATCGCGGACGACGCTCCTTTGTACGATCCTCCCGCGACGAAACCGAGATATCTGAAGGCCGTCTCCAGCTGGCAGCTCAGTGAACTTCCGCAGCCCGGCAGCGACATGACGGGCAT
>JAFYIM010000215.1 GCA_017538635.1 bacterium | reverse complement strand
GGAAGCGGAACCTCTGGAAGTGACTGTCACCATGCCGGAAAAAATAGAGGGCGACGAAGCGCAGATCACCTGGACCGCCACAAAACCCAAAGTCGGATTACGAGGCGTCGAGATCAGTTTCAGCGGAAACGGCCCCTCCGGACCCTTCGAACCAATTTGCCATGACTTCGCTTTCGAGCTCACTTCCCCTTACCGCTGGTTCCTGCCGGAAGGCTCCTATGAAAGAGCCTGCGTAAAAGTTGAAATAGAGGATTGCTACGGCAGGACGGCTTCCGCCATATCGAAGCCCTTCTCCATCAACACGGAAAACGAATGGCAGATGTACGACGTCCCCATGGCCGACGACGCCTGGGGCGACCGCCTCGTCTGCACGAAAGCCGGCACCGACGGCAAGGACTATTATTTCTCAAAAGGCAATGTTAAGATGAGCCCCTTCTTCCGCCGCAGCGGCAATTCTTGGCAGCCCCTGGAAAATATGCCCTGCGGCAGAAAAGACGACATGACGGCGCTTGCTCCTTTCAACGGCGGCCTAATCACTTCGCTCGGCTATTCCCTTATGGATGCTGAGTCCAACCGCTACACGGAAACGGCCCTGGCGTTCTTCGATCCCAAGACCGGAAAATGGGAGGAAGGCCAGCACGTAAAAGGCGCTCCCAACGGGGCGGCCATGGCGGCCGTGGCCGACGGTTCGCTCTTCATAGCTGAGGAAGGCTCCGACCACGTTTCCCTTGTCAGGGACTGGAAGAAGCGACTCCTTAAGCCCTTTGCCAAAGCTCCTGGCGGACCTTCCTATCAGTGGGCCGCCGCCAGCGACGGCAAGAGCGGAGCGTTCTTCGTAAAATTCGACGGCAGCGATCCCAATAAACCCAAGGGCGTAGTCTTCGTCGTCAACAACAAGGGCGAGCAGATGATTCTGGGCGAGACGCCCTATCCGCCGGGCGTAGGCTGCTCCATGGTCTTCCTGCCCCAGAAATACTCCAAGGAAAAACACGCCAGGCTTCTCATAACGAGAGGCGGCAAAGGCTACCGCCGCCCCTGGATCGAGCACGAGGACGGCAGGCGCTTCAACGTTGACTGCCACGAAAATAATCTTATGATCCTCGACCTCTACACCGGGCAGTGGGAAGTCAAAACGCTGCCGGTCCCGACCGACGAAGGCAGCAGGCTAACCTTAGTCGGCGACAAGCTCTACCTCCTCGGCGCCTCCAACATCCACAATCCGCTAAGAATCAAAACCCTCAAAACCTATTGAACCCCTGCTTTGGGGCAAAAAAGCAGCACACATCCCCAAGCGAACTCACGGAGGACGCTAATCAAGGCCAAGCACGCGTAGTCCGTGAGCGGGGGATGTGTGCTGTTTTTTGCCTTAAAGCAATAAAGAAAGAAAAAGGGCCGCACTTTCGCGCGACCCTTCAACCTTTAACCAACAACCAATGGAGTCTTATCAACAACTGACTGGGGAGTGCACCGTGTAGGTGCCGTAGCAGCCCGGAATACGGCGGTATTTGCAACGGGGGCAAAAGCGATTGAACGGGCTGACAGACTTGAAATTATGCCCGCATTTCAGGCACTTTTTCTGTGTGTGTTCATGTTGAGCTTTCATTTTTGTCCCTCCTTTTAGAAGTGAAACAGTTCTTGATAACTGACTAGTATAAAGCAAAGAGTGTGCCAAAAAAATTAACTTGCTGTTTTGCAGCAAGTTAATTTTTTAAAGGAGGAGCGCTCCTGGGGAAAAAAGCACCACTCGGAAGGACCCTTTGGGAAAATCTTGCAGTTTATGGTTTAGCCGTTTCCGGGACCGGCAGAGCCGTCTCGAAGACGAATTCTCCCTCCTTGATCTTGACCGTAACGGACGAGCCTTCGGGGATGACCTGGCCGAGGAAAGCCTCCGCAAGCCTGTCTTCCAGTTCGCTTTCCACGACTCTTCTGATCTCCCTGGCGCCGTAGCGGGTCGTGTTTCCCATATCGCAGAGCTTCTGCTTGGCGGCCGGGGTGAGCTTCAGCGTTATGTTCTTGGCGTCCAGGCGCGAAGCGACTTTCTCGACTTCCAGATCGACGATCTGGAGGAGCTCTTCGCGTTTCAGGGCTTGGAAGATAAGGATGTCGTCGAGCCTGTTGATGAATTCCGGCCTCAAAGTCTTGCGCGCCTTTTCAAGAAGCCTGGTGCGCAGCGTCTCATAATTGCTTGCGGCGTCGGAGGAGCCGAAGCCCATGGTCTTGCCTTCCTGGAATTCCCTGGCGCCCAGGTTCGAGGTCATTATGATTATCGTGTTGCGGAAATCGACAAGACGGCCCAGGCTGTCCGTCATGCGGCCGTTCTCAAGAACTTGCAGAAGCGCATGCAGAACGTCCGGATGAGCTTTTTCGACTTCATCCAAAAGAATGACGGAGAAGGGGCGCTTACGGACTTTTTCCGTCAATTGCCCGCCTTCCTCGTGGCCGACATAGCCCGGAGGCGAACCGAAAAGTCTCGAGACGTTGAATTTCTCCATGTATTCGCTCATGTCGAGCGTAATGAGAGCGTTCTCGTCGTTGAAGAGGAACTTCGCGAGGGCGCGGGCCATCAAACTTTTGCCGACGCCCGTAGGTCCCAAGGCGAGGAAAGTGCCGATCGGCCTGGCGGGATCCCTTAAGTCCGCCCTGGCTCTTCTCAAGGCCCTGGCAAGCGCGTCGATGGCCTTGTTCTGGCCCACTATGGTCTTGTGCAGTTCCTTCTCCATGCGCCTTAATTTCTGGCGTTCCTCTTCCTCGAGATTCTCCACAGGAACGTTCACCCAGCCCGCGATAACGTTCGCGACGTCTCTGGGAGTGACAGCCATGGGGCTTTCTTTTTTCAGCTCCAATCTGCGCAGCTGCGCCCTGGCGCCGGCTTCGTCCAGAACGTCGATGGCTTTGTCGGGGAAATAGCGGTCAACGATGTAGCGGGCGCTGAGCTTCACTATAGCGTCCAATGTCTCCTCGGAGTAGGTGACGGAATGGAACTTTTCGTAGCGGGCTTTCAGGCCCCTTAATATCTCAAGCGTTTCTTCAGCGCTGGGAGGCTCGACGGAAACAGGCTGGAAGCGCCTTTCCAGCGCCGCGTCTTTTTCCACGTAGCGCCTGTATTCGTTCCTCGTCGTGGCTCCGATGCAGTTGAATTCGCCTCTGCTGAGCGCGGGCTTCAGCATATTGGCGACGTCGTTGGCGGAATCCTGCACAGATCCGGCGCCCAGCATAGTGTGCATCTCGTCGATGAAGAGGATCGTCTTGCCGTCCTCTTTGAGAGCGTTGAGAAGCTTGATGACTTTCTCTTCAAACTGGCCGCGGTAGGCTGTTCCGGCCATCAGGCGCGACAGGTCTAAAGCGAAAACTTTCTTGCCGAGCAATGGCTCGGGGACTTTGCCTTCTACGATCCTTTTGGCGAGTCCTTCCACGATGGCGGTCTTGCCGACGCCGGCTTCGCCCAGAAGCACGGGATTGTTCTTCTGCCTGCGGCACAGAATTACGGAAAGGCGGTCTATCTCTTTTTCACGTCCAATCAGCGGATCGAATTTGTCCTCTCTGGCCAGCTTCGTAAGATCGACGCCGAAAGTCGAGAGGATCTGGTAGGGATCGGGCTTCTCTTCCATCTCCTCGTCGGGAGGAAGGTTTTCAGAGGCGCCCGGAGGAGTAAGGCCGCGGCGCCGCAGCTCCCTTAGGTAGCGCAGGTCGCTGGGATTGACTTTCTTCATGTCGAGCGGGATGAATTCCACCCTTATCCTGGGGGAACTCTCCTCTTCGTCCTTTTCGTTTCTTAAGTCGCTGCCCAATCTTTCCTCGATGAAATTCTGGACCTTTTCTTCCGTTATGCCGGCGCTGTCCAGGTATTCCCAGGCGAGGGAAGAGCCCTCGTGCAGAAGGCCCAATAGAATGTGCATGTCGTAGATCTGGCGGTGGCCGTGATTCTTGGCGTAAACTCCGGCGTAGGTGAGCGCGTCGCGCGCCGCCTGGGAAAAGACAGGCTCGCCGATCACTTTCTCATCGTCGCTGCCGGCGTATTTGCCTTCCACGGCTCTGCGCAAAGCTTCTTCGGTGACGCCGAACGAACTTAGAAATTCGCCTGTTGGGCCGCCGGGGATTATAAGGAGTCCCAGCAGCAAATGTTCGGGCGCCACGAAGCAATCGTTGTAAAAGATCGCTTCTTTCTTGGCGTTTCTGATAGCCTGCTGGGCTCTGGGTGTAAGATTTGATTGCATATCAATTAATTTTCACTATTGCCTGTGTATCTCTTCTGTTCTTCGACGAGGAACTTCTTCCACTCGTCGATCTCGCGTCTGACCATCTCGGGGTTCGTGCTTCCAATAGTCTTTTTCGCCTTGACGGACTGTTCAGCGCTGTTTATCTCAAGTATGCCTTCGTCCATTTGAGGGGAGATCTTGGCCAAGTCTTCTTTCGTAAGCGCGGTCAGCCCGCAGCCCTTTTCGTTAGCCATGGCGACAGCCTGGCCAACCAGCCCGTGCGCTTCCCTAAAGGGCACGCCTTTTTTGACGAGGTAGTCGGTCCAGTCCGTAGCGAGAAGGAAAGAGTTGCTGACGGCTTTTTGCGTGTTTTCGCGCTTGTAAGTGACAGTCGGCAGCATAGCGGCCAGGATCTGCAAAGAGGAGAAGAGCGTTTCCGCCGCGTCGAACAGCGGCTCTTTGTCTTCCTGAAGATCGCGGTCGTAGGCCATGGGCAATCCTTTCGTCACGGTCAGAAGCGCGACCAAATCGCCGTAAACTCTGCCTGTTTTTCCTCTCACCAGTTCCAAAATATCGGGATTCTTCTTCTGTGGCATAAGGGAACTTCCTGTGCAGAAACGGTCCGCGATGTCTATGAAGGAGAAGGGCTGGGACATGAAGAGGATGAGATCCTCCGCCAACCTCGAAAGGTGCATGGCGCAGATAGCGCAGGCGCTCAAAAATTCCAGTAGGCAGTCCCTGTCGCCAACCGCATCCAGGCTGTTGTGAGCCACTGAGTGGAAGCCCAGTTTCTCCGCCACCAATTCTCTATCCAAAGGCAGGCCGCTCCCGGCCAGCGCGCCGGCGCCAAGCGGCATCGACCTGAGAAGCCTTGAGAACTCGTCGCTGAAGCGTCCGAAGTCCCTGTCCAGCATCTCGACGTAAGCCAGAAGGTGATGGCTCGCCAAGATCGGCATGGCATACTGCAGGTGCGTGAAGCCCGGCATGATGACGTCGGAATTTTTGTCCGCCAGTACGACCAGCGCACTCTGCAGATTCCTGATATAGACCTGCATGCAAGAAACGGCGTAGCAAAGGTAGAGCCTTTCGTCCAGGGCGATCTGGTCGTTGCGGCTCCTGCCGGTGTGCAGTTTGCCGGCCGGCGTTCCTATCTTTTCCTTCAGCGCGGACTCTATGTTCATGTGCACGTCTTCTTTCTTGGGATCGAAGACGAAAGTCCCTTTCTGAATCTCCTCGCCGATCTCGCTTAAGCCTTTATCAATGGCGCAGAACTCATCCTCGCTGAGCAAACCTACGCTTCTTAACATCGCGGCATGCGCCTTTGATCCGGCAATGTCGAAATTAGCCAACAGCTGATCGTAAGAGACGGACTGCGTGTAAGCTTCCATCAAAGGGTCGGCCGCGTCCTGGAACCGGCCGCCCCACAATTTCTCGTTTTTCTTTTCGGACATAATATTTACTCCTAACAAACAATTATAGCAAATAAGAGAAGCGAAAAGGCATGACGGTAGGACAAAAATATGCTAAAATGAACCAACTAGATAAAATATGGAGCTCATTATGAAAAACTCCCTCAAGCCCATCGCCCTGCTTTTCGCGCTTGTTTTCGCCGCGGTTTTCGCCTTCGCGGAGACCCCTGCCGAACAAGCCGAGGCGGCGCCTACCGAGTATAAGCAGAAACTGGAAGAAATCAAGATCAAGTTCTACGACCTTTTCCATCCGGTTGATAGAGCTTGTGTTAGCAATGACGAGACGCTTCTTTGGCACGGGACAAGAGGGTTTGAGCGCTATGATCTCAATTTCCTTTTGATCCACTCTCACATGGCCGGCATAACCAATTTGGCCAATGCCATGAAATACCTTTCCCTAGTTGAGCAAGCCAGCCCTATCAAAGGCGCTTATATCCTGACATTCTGGGCGCCGGAACTACTTTTTCAGCTTCCCTATGAAGAGGTCATGGATTACTACGCCGCGATGCAGGAAAAAGAGATCCCTATCCCCAAGATCATAAGCGAAAAGATCGAGGAGGAGCATAAAACCGATCCGGCTTTCTGGAATTACAAGCTTTCCAAAATCGACCGCGACATTTATGTCAAGACGAACAAAGTTAGTATTGCAAGTGAGCTTCTGAGGGATTTTGACAAAACTATCCCTAAGGAAAATAGGAATGCGAAAGAGAAATGCGTTGAAGCAAGATTCATTAATCTTTTGGAAGGGTCGAAAAACGCGGCTAAATATCTGCTGAAGGAAATTGCCAACGAAAAAGATCCCAATGAACGCCAAACGCTTTTTTTAAAAGCGGTCACCTATTCCGAGAGGGACTCTTACTATGAGACCTTGGAGGCGTTGTCTGCTGACCAGGATATCCCAGATCTGTACAAAATATTGCTCCATTGCAGAATGAACTTCTTTGACGTCCGCTTCGTTCCGCTGTGGGAAAGAGTGCTTTTCGCAAAAGATCCCGGATCCGCGCTCGAAGCGTGGGATCTTTTCATCTCCCGTTACTATTATGTTTTTCAGAAAGGCGGTATCAATGACTACCTCTTTTCCAAAGAAGAAAATGAAAAGTTTTCCAAATGGCGGGAACTAAAAGACAGATTTTTGGATTACCTCAAAAGCGAAGCGCCTTTCAAGGAGGAAGATTTTTACAAATTGCTGTCCGAGGAAGAGTTGAAGGAAGAGCTTAAAGAGACCGGCAGAGAACGTCGGTGTTATGCGTTATCTGACATAGTATCAGGCAGAAAGAAAAAACTTTTGTTACTTATGCAGATATTCAATCGCGAGGAAGAGCTCCTGGCATACGGAAAGAGGCGGGCGGAAAAATTGGCCGAGTTGGAAGAGCGTTCCTTTACAGAAGCCGGCGGCGAAGAAAAGTTTCCCGAGGAACTTGACGAGTTTTTGATAATTTATCGCGACGAAGCGAAGCTTTACGGATTTATGCCGATCTACAAAGAGGCCATCCTTTCCTTTGTGGAGAAGCATCCGGAACTTTTTCAACCGGTGAAATATTATTGCGAAGTTTTATACAAGGAAGGCCGGAAGAAGGAGGCCGAGGAGTTTTTAAGCAAAAATTACCCGGAGGAAAAACTGATCCGTCACCCGGAAGAGCTGGAGAATTATGCAGATCTGTGCAAATATAACGAATCTCCCTTCGACGAGAAAGCGGCCGCGGAAAAAATCTTCGAATTCTGGCTGCCAAAAGATGCCGAGGCGCTGGCCGCCGGAAACCAGTATCTATGGGAACGCTTATGGACGGGCGAGTACAGGGACGTAAGGAAAGCGGTCAGGGAGAAGATAGCCGCTTTGCCAAAACGTGGTCCGGCTTTGCTAAAAAGGCTTAAAGAGATCTGCACCAAAGAGGACTATGAAGCGATCCTAACCAAGACAGAAGCCGAGCCTGCGCCAGCTTCAAATTCCCCTGTAACGCAGACAGAAACAAAAGGCGGAGACAAGCAAGAAATTTCCGAAAGCGAAGGATCCGACGATACGGATATTCGGGGAGAGTTTGGCGTATATTATCCCAATGAAGTAAAAAAGAGATACGAAGCCTGCAAAAAGGCGAACGATCCGGAAAAGGAAAGGTGGGCGCTGGAGCTGGCGTTACTTAACGGACGTTTTGATTATAAAAACATCGTTCTAAATCTCCCGCTCGCCTGGAACGAGAAAAGGCCGCTTCTTGCTTTTCAGCAGAGCGTCTGGTATATAGAAAACACAGGGATGTATCTGCCCGGATTAAGCTTTCTGCTCGACCATTTCAAAAAGGAAAAGCGGATACCGGAGGAAAGATGGCTGAGAGTGTTCAACAACGTATCCAGTTACATGGGTTCGGAAACGAATGTCTTTGTCCGGCGTGAATCAAGATTTTCTCGCGATTTTCTGAAAAAGCTGAACAGCGTCAGACCGATTTTTTCAGATCACCGCATAGAGAACGCGATATCCTCCTATTATCTCAAGATCTTAACGGACAAATTTACCGGCAAGATAGACATATACTCCGACGTTTACAGTCTTTTGGAAGACAATTATTTTGATGTTTATGAGGAGAGAAAAATTAATGAGTCTTCTTTGCAATATTTGTTCGCGATCTTTGTTGACAGCCGCACCAACGATCTGAACGCGGCTTTAGGCGGGGTCATCGATGTTATACGTTTGTGTCAAAAGTCGTACTTCTTTGAATTCGACAAATTGGCGGCGCTTTCCCTGAAAAAAGTTGAAAACATTACGTTGAACGCCGAAACCGATGAAGGCAAAACGACAGTAGCAAGGTATTTGTCAATATGTGAAAGGCTGTTTAGCATAGCCGAAGACAGAAAAAATCCCGCTCTTAAAACTTTTTTCAAAAGCTTTTTGCCAGGTGCGCTTGAACAGGCGTTTCGCGCTTTTGCCAAAGCGGATAGATACGATGAATATTGGTACTATCTAAGGCAAGATTTAAAATACTTTAAAGGCTCCGAGGCCCTCAGGCCGTTTATTTCAATCTGCGGGGATATCAAAAAGAACAGAGCGTTTGTCCTTGATATGTTCATCTATTTTTTATTAGATTTTTCCAGCGAAGATATGGCTGTTCTGAGAGGCGTTCCGAATTACGAAACCCTTTCCAAGCTTTTTACGCTTGGCTCCGCGGAGGAAGAGCTCAGAAAAGTTGACGTAAGCGAGAATAAATACACCAATGTTATGCACAAAATATTAAACGCGGCGGTTGCGAGAAACGATTCGAACGAAGTGAAAAGGATAAATTGGCAATTGGATACTTACCATAAAATTTGCCAAGAAAGGCTTGAAACAGAAGAAAAAGAAAGAGAGGAAAGACGAAAAAAATCAAAAGAAGAGATCGACGACTTCTGTCCGTATAGCAGCACAGACGGCATAATTCATTATAGAAAGGAAAGGCTGCGAGATAAAGAACTGGAAAGGGAAAAGGAAGGAAGATCTCCGTTGGAAGGCGAAAACGATGTTTTCGATAGATGGTTCGGGAGCGTAGTCAGAGGCAGAGACGACTGGAACGGCAGAGCGGAATATATGAAGAAAAAGTGGGAAAAAGAGGCGGAAAAACGCAAAGCCGAAGAAGCTGAAACGGAAGCTGACGGCGAAAACGAATACTCGGACGCAAGCGAGGAGTGATCATCCTTTTTCCAGGGATTTCACTTTTTCCCAGTAGGAGTCGAGGGTGGAAAGGTCCTGGTCGCGCATGACGAGGTGGTCTTCTTCCAGGAGCTTTTCCATTTTTTTGAAGCGCGCGATGAATTTTCTGTTGGCGGACCGGAGAGATTGTTCCGCGCTGATATTGAGGAAGCGAGCCAGGTTGACCAAGGCGAAAAGAAGGTCGCCGAATTCTTCCTCGATGTGGTTTTGGTCGTTTTCGGCTCGGGCTTCTTTTAGTTCTTTGAACTCTTCTTCGCATTTTTTGAAGACGGGCTCTATCTCGGTCCAGTCGAAATTTTGTTTGGCGGCTTTTCTTTGTATTTCCGCGGCTGCGGCGAGGGCGGGCAGCGTGTTGGAAAGGCCGTCCAGGACGGATTTCCTCGTTTCGGACTTCTCCTCTTTTTTGATGGCTTCCCAGTTTTTCATCACTTCCTCGGAACCGGAGACTTTTAGCGTTCCGAAGACGTGGGGATGACGGTGGACGAGTTTGTCGCTTTCGGCGTTAAGTATGTCGGCGGAGTTGAAAACGCCCTGCTCTTCGAAGAGCTGGGCCTGCATGAGGGCGTGGAGCATTACGTCGCCGGCTTCCTCTTTGATCTCTTCGGTGTCGCCAGATTCTATGGCGTCTATTAGCTCGTGGGCTTCCTCGAGGAAGTTGGGGGCCAGGGAATAGGAAGTCTGCTCTTTGTCCCAGGGACAGCCGTCCGGGGCTCTTAAGGCCGCAATAACGGCGCTCAGCCTCAGGAAGGCCTTGGCTTTTTCTTCGGCGTTATTTACGGGGCGTTGTTCTTTTTCCGTCATAATGTCACCAATCTTTGACTTGCTTTCTGATCTCTTCGACAAGCGTTTTTTTCACGTCTTCGAACGTGAAGGAGGCGTTTGTCAGGTCTCGTAAGTTCACGGGTCTTTTGCCGACGAGGCCGCAGAGGTTCATATACGAAAAGGGCGTTAGGTCGG
Organism: bacterium; assembly: GCA_017538635.1. The sequence continues at coordinate 5,052 of JAFYIM010000215.1, read as the reverse complement.
CTTCTATGTTGAGGGCCAGGCCGTGGAAGCTGACCCAGTTTTTGAAAGCCAGTCCCATGGAGGTAAGCTTCCTTTCACCGCGCCAAACATCGAGATGCTCTTCGCCTGTTTTGCTTTCCCAGACGCCGGTCAGGCCTTCTATCGTGCAGGTCTTGGCCTGGTAAAATTTGGCGGTCTCAATGACGCTCTGCTCAAGGAGGCGCAGGAAAGATTTGAGGTCCCTTCTGCCTTTGGGCAAAAAGAAAATGGGGTAGGCTACGAGCTGCCCGGGGCCGTGGTAGGTTATGTCGCCGCCTCTTTCAACGTTGACGACTTCGATATTTTCCTGTTCCAGCTTTTCTTTGGGAACGAGAATGTTGCTTATGTGCCCGGTCTTGCCTAAGGTGAAGACCCTGTGGTGCTGGGTTAAGATCAGGGTGTCCCTGATCTCGCCGGTGATCCTTTTTTTAAGGAGCTCAAGCTGCTTTTCGTGGGCGTTTTGATATTTCGTCAAGCCGAGGTCCAGAACTTCAAATTCCATAAACGTTTTCCCGCCAGGCTTTGTCTTTTTCCGTTAGGGGCCTGACCACTCTGCAAGGGGAGCCGTAGGCCAGAACGTTGGGAGGAATGTCTTTCGTAACGAGGGAGCCGGCGCCCACTGTTGAGTTTTCGCCGATCGTGACGCCCGGGAAAACGATGACGCCCGCGCCCAGCCAGACATTTCTGCAGATGTGGACGGGAGAGTTTTTCTGCAGGTAAAGCTTCCTTCCCTCGGGGTCGAGGGGGTGCTCCGCCGTAACCAGCGTCACGTTAGGCCCGATCATGACGTTGTCGTCAACGTAGATGTGCGTGTCGTCCGTCAGGGTCAGGTTGAAGTTGGCGTAAACGTTGTTGCCGAAATGGGTGTGGCAGCCCCAGTTGGCGTGCAAGGGAGGCTCGACGTAGCAGTTTTCGCCCATTTCCGCCAGCAATTCCCTTAAGCGCTGCTCCCTTAATTTCGGTTCGCCAGGCTTGGTGGCGTTGAAGGCGTAGAGCCTTTCTAGGCAAAGGGTCTGGACCTTCACGAGCTCTTCGTCGGAAGAGTTGTAATAAAGACCCTTGTGCATGGCCTCGATAAGGGGCTTCAATTTCTCTTTTATCTCTATCGGGTAACTCATGGAAAAAAGTATAGCAAAACGAAGAAGTTTTGCGGCTTAGTATTGACTTAGAAAGCCCTTGCTTTCAAAGACCTGTTTTGGTAAAATCTCTAATTATTCCAAGAGTGAAAAAGGATATGTCTGAAGGCAAAGAGATCCGCATGAAAGGACTGGGCGTTTCCCCGGGCGTGGCCATAGGCCGCGCCATCGTGCACGTGCACGCGCAGAAGCAGGAGAGCGCCATGTCCTTAAGGACGCCCGCCGAGGAAGAGGCGCGCTTTTTGGAAGCCCTGAAGAGCTCCAAATCCCAGCTGGAAGACTTGCGTCAGAGACTGAACCAGGAAGGCAAGGTGAAAGAAGCCGCGATCTTCGAGGCGCATTCCCTTTTCCTGGACGACCCGGAAGTTTTGGGGCCCATAAAGAAAGCGATCGCCAAAGGCTTCTCCGCGGAGGGCGCCTTGAACAACGTCATGAACCGCTGCTTGGCGGTCTTCGAGAAAATGGGAACGCCGGCGGCGGAGCGCCAGGCCGCGGACGTCAGGGACATCACCGCGAGGATCCTGAACAATCTGGGCGGCGGCCTTGCGGAAGTGACGGTCCAGGGCGGAATAGTCGTCGCCAGGGAACTGGCGCCTTCCGAGACCGCGGACCTCGAGAGAAAGGAAGTGTCGGCTCTTGTCACGGAATACGGCGGCGCGACTTCGCACACGGCCCTGATGGTCCAGGCGATGGGCTTGCCGGCGGTCTTAGGCGTCGCGAACCTGCTAACGCATATCGAGGACGGCGATCAACTGATCGTGGACGGCACGAAAGGCGAAATAATCGTAGACCCCGCTCCGGAAACGATCCTTGTTTACAGCGAGATCCTGGCGGAGCAGAGAAAGGAACGCTCCGAACTGAAAGCGCTGCGCGGCGTCAAAGCGATGACGATGGACGGAACGCCTGTGACGCTTTTGGGCAACATCGCCATTCCCGAAGAGACGAAGAGAATAATCGACTACGGCGCGGAAGGCATCGGCCTCTACAGGACGGAATTCCTCTTCATGGGCAAAAGGGAATTGCCGAGCGAGGAAGAGCAGTTTCAGTCTTACGCCAAGGCCGTGCTCTCGGCGGAGGGACGCCCGGTCGTCATAAGGACGCTCGATCTGGGAGGCGACAAGTTCGCCCTGTCTTTCGGCAAGATCAGGGAAAGCAATCCCTTCCTCGGCTGGCGCGCGATAAGAATCTCTCTGGACAGACCCGACCTTTTCCGCACGCAGCTGAGGGCCATAATCAGGGCGGCGAACCTGGGCGACGTCAGGGTGATGTTCCCGATGGTCGCGACCGTCGAGGAATTCCGGCACGCCAAGTCGCTCTTTCTGGAAGCCAAGAACGAACTTATTGAGCGCGGCGAAAAAGTCAAGGAATACATCCCCTGCGGAATGATGGTCGAAGTGCCGGCGGCCGCCGTGATGGCCGACCATTTCGCCAGACAAGTCGATTTCTTCTCGATTGGGACGAACGACCTCGTGCAGTACACCATGGCGGCCGACCGCGGCAACGCCAAGGTCGCGAAACTTTACGACGCTATGCATCCCTCCGTCCTGCGGCTCATCGCCATGACGGTCAATGCGGCGCACAATGGGGAAAGGAAGATAGAAGTCTGCTGCTGCGGCGCGGCGGCGGGCAAACCGGAGACCGGGCTTTTGTATCTCGGCTTGGGAGTCGATTCCCTCAGTATGCCGGCGGAAGCGCAGTCGGTTTTGAAAAGAGCGCTTTTGAAAACGAAACTCAGTGATTGCAAAACCGCGGGCCAAATGATCTTGGAGGCCCAGGATTTTGACACATACAAGAAACTGCGCGCCGAATGGATCGCGCGCTTCAAATAAGAGAGAACGAAATGAAAGAGATCCCGAACTATGATCCGGCAGCAATAGAGCCGAAGTGGCAGAAAGTGTGGGAAGCCGAGAAACCTTACGCGGCCGTTGACTGCGACAAGACGCGCGAACCGGTCTATGTCCTCGACATGTTCCCGTATCCCTCCGGCGTCGGATTGCACGTTGGACACCCCGAGGGCTACACCGCGACCGACATATACAGCCGCTTCAAACGCATGCAGGGCTTCAACGTCCTGCATCCCATGGGCTGGGACGCCTTCGGCCTTCCGGCCGAGAACTACGCCATCAAAACGGGAACGCACCCGAGGCAGTGCACGGACAAGAACATCCACCGCTTCCGGGAGCAGATCAAAGCCCTGGGATTCTCCTACGACTGGGACAGGGAAATAGACACGACCGACCCCAATTACTACAAGTGGACTCAGTGGATCTTCCTGCAGCTCTACAAAAAGGGCCTGGCCTACGAAGCCGAGAAAGCCGTGAACTGGTGCCCGGAACTGAAAGCCGTTTTGGCCAACGAGGAAGTCGTGAACGGCAAATCCGAAGTGGGCGGCTTCCCAGTCGTCAAGATGCCGATGAAGCAGTGGAACCTTAAGATCACCGCCTACGCGGAAAGACTTTTGGAAGACCTGGATCTGGTGGACTGGCCGGAGCCCGTCAAGATGATGCAGAGAAACTGGATCGGCAGGTCGGAAGGCGCCTACGTTGATTTCGAGACCGAGAGCGGCGAGAAGATCAGGGTTTACACCACGCGCCCCGACACTTTGTTCGGCTGCACGTACATGGTCTTAGCGCCCGAGCATCCTCTCGTTGAGAAGCTGACGACGCCCGAGCAGAGCGCGGCCGTCAAGGCATACCGCGACGAGGCGGCCTTAAAGTCCGACCTCGACCGCACCGACCTTGCCAAGACCAAGACCGGCGTCTTCACCGGCGCCTACGCCATAAATCCCGTGAACGGCAAGAAAGTCCCCATCTGGATCTCGGACTACGTTTTGATCACCTACGGCACGGGCGCCATCATGGCCGTGCCGGCGCACGACCAAAGGGACTACGACTTCGCGAAGAAGTTCGGCCTTCCCATCATTCAGGTCATAGCGGGCGGAAGTATCGAGGAAGCGGCCTGGGAAGGCGACGGCGAACTGATGAACTCCGAATTCTTGAACGGACTGCACGTCAAGGAATCCAAAGCCAAGATGACGGAATGGCTGACCGCGCAGGGTAAAGGCGAGAAAGCCGTGAACTACAGGCTGCGCGACTGGGTCTTCTCGCGCCAGCGCTACTGGGGCGAGCCTATCCCCATCGTCCACTGCCCGGACTGCGGCATCGTTCCCCTGGACGAGAAAGATCTGCCTTTGCGCCTCCCCGACGTTAAGAAATACGAACCCTCCGGCACCGGCGAATCGCCGCTGGCCGGCATCGAAGACTGGCTCTATACGCCCTGTCCGAAGTGCGGAAAGAAAGCCAGGAGGGAAACGAACACCATGCCGCAGTGGGCCGGCTCCAGCTGGTACTATCTGCGCTACTGCGACCCCAAGAACGACAAGGCCCTGATCGATCCCGAAAAGGAAAAATACTGGCTGCCCGTCTCCTTGTACGTCGGCGGCACCGAGCACGCGGTCCTGCATTTGCTCTACGCCCGCTTCTGGCACAAGGTGCTTTACGATCTGGGCGTGGTCTCCACGAAAGAGCCCTTCATGAAGCTTCTGAACCAGGGCATGATCTTAGGCGAAGACGGCGAAAAGATGAGCAAATCCAGAGGAAACGTCATCAACCCAGACGACGTCATCGCGAAAGTGGGCGCCGACTCTTTGAGGCTCTACGAAATGTTCATGGGGCCCCTGGACCAGATGAAGCCCTGGAACACCAAGGGCATCGAAGGCGTCTCGCGCTTCTTGCAGCGCGCCTGGAGACTCATCCTGAGCGACAGAGTCCCCCAGGATCCCGAGACCGAAGTGAGGCGTCACAAGATGGTGAAGAAGGTCGGGGAAGACATCCAGAACTTCCGCTTCAACACCGCGATCTCCGCCATGATGATCTTCGTGAACGAATCCCAGAAGGGT
>JAFYIM010000214.1 GCA_017538635.1 bacterium | reverse complement strand
TCGCAGATGGGAATAAGCTGATGCTTCTCCAAAAAGGCGTAGGGCAGCTTGTAAAAAAGCTGCTGGTCTATTTTGGCCGTTGACAGATTGAAGCTTTCCTCACTCATTTATTTGTCCTTTGAGATTTATTGTCAGTTTGTTTTTCTCTCAATTGGGAGAAGGCCCGGAAGAAGGCCGTCCGCTGCCGCCGCCTGGACTGCCGCCGCTTCTGCCGCCTGCTCCGCCGGGCCCGCCGGACCTTCCGCCGCCGCCGAGATCACCCTGCGGCATTTCTTCCACAGGAACGGGTGCAGGTCCGTTGTTGCCGTTTCCTCCGCCTCCGGAGCCGCTCATGCCGTCGTTCTGACCGTTCTTGACCTTCATCGTAGGCAGCATGGCCGCGCTGCAGAGGGGCTGAACGGTCTTGCCGAGATCCAGAAAAAGCGTTATGACGACTTCGTAAGGTTTCGATCCGTCCTGTTCGGACAAGGAAGTGTCCCAGCCTCTGGCAAGGTTGCCGTCCTCGTCGTAAAAAGATATCTCCATACCCACGACGCCTTCCACCAAGGGAACGACGGAGGGAATATCGGCTTCAGTGTCGTCGTCGGTCGGATAAGACAGCTCCTTTTGCAGAACGGAAACGCCGTTTTCGCCTGTCGCTATGGAATAGCGGACTCTTACTTCCCCGGCCAGCCAGCGGGAATCAAGCTGCAAAGGCGGGGAAAGCGTGACCATATCTATGCTGTCCATGGGATAGCCCTCGACATCGCCTGTCGAAGCTACGAATTCGTATTTGCCGGTCGAAGCATACTCCATGTTGGCGAAAGCGTTGAGCATCTCATCCATGGCGAGCCTGGCGCCGTGGAAGAGCTGGGCCCTGTCGCGGCCGCCGGTGCAGACTTTACTGGAAATGGCCAGAGCCGACTGGATCATAGTCATGACCATGACCATGATCGACATCGTCAGAAGCAGTTCCAAAATCGTAAAGCCTTTATGTTTCATCTCAGGAAAGTTTGTCCAGGTCGGTTGGTGCCGTGTAAAGCAGCGTCTTCATTCCGGCTTCTTTGGCGAAGACTAGGTTCTCCTCGCGGTCGTCTAAGTATGTGCATTCGGCGGGAGAAACATTCATTAGCTCCGCGGCCTTCAGGAAGAATTCCTTGCTGTTTCTCAAGATCCCAAGTTTCCAGGAGCAGGCCCAGTCCGTGAAAGGCGCGAAGTCTTCCCTTTTTCTCAAGATCTCCTCCTGGGCTTCGGAAAGGTTCGCCGCCACGCCGCACTTATCCTTCTTCGCAAGTTCCGATATCTTGGCAAGCGCGTCGGAATAATATTCGTAGCCGGACTGCCAGATCTCCATGAACTTCTCCTCCGTCAGGTCGAGGCCGGTCTTCCCTTTCAGTCTGAGGAAGAACTGGCTCATAGTCATGCGGCCCGTTTCAAGCAGCTCCGTATCGCGTTTGAACTCCGCCATGAATTCATCCTTCTTGGCGAAGATAAGAAGAGCCGTCAGCGGGTTGAGGGAACCCGCCAGCTTTTTCATGGTCGCTTCCTGGTCGTAACTGAGGACCACCT
>JAFYIM010000213.1 GCA_017538635.1 bacterium | reverse complement strand
TTTTAGACCCTTTTTATAGGTGATATTGAATTTTGTAAAAACAATTTATTTGTCCAGCAATGTGTGAAAATCCTTGAATGGTTTGCTGTTGTTGGATGTGTTTCTGTGTCTGGCTGCTTTGGTGTTGCCGAGTCTTACCGATATAAGAACAAGTTTTTGGCTCCTTTTTACGTTGTTTGGGTATACTTGTATATTTATTTGACTCTGACATTTATTGAATTTGATTGCACCAATTAATGAAATCCTGATTAGTTTCTATATCACGGCAATCAAAATCAACCGGTATTGTAGCTACAAAACACTCGCTTAAATTTTTATCAAATATTCCGCTATCAATACCATCGTCTTTAACAAGCAAAACAGGCAACCCCTGCATTAGCGCCATTCCAACCTCAATCTCGTTCCAGGGTGTATTAAGCCATTTATCATTTATATGCAATTCTTTTGATGTTCCCGGAAGCAAAATCCCATCGTTAATTTTGGTTTGATGAAAACCAAAAGCAATTACAGCAGATGATTTCAACAAGCTCTCTCGAACCCTAGTAAATTGACCGTATTCAGGATAATCATCCTTCTGGTAATAAACAACTGTGTAGCCTTGCGCTTCAAGGATCCTCTTGTACTCCTTCGTTATAGTTTCCTCTTGTTTGCTTAGATTCCCAGGCATGCTGAAAAATACCTGTTTTTTACGTTTTTGTATAATAGTAGTTATCTTTGCCTCACTTTTTACAACTCCATTTTCCAAAACTGTTGTAATCTCAGATGGGATATTCGTTGCATCGGTGAAATCTGCTCCTTTTAGTACAACATCTGTTAGTTGAACATCTTTCAGATCTGCTCCTCTGAAATTGGCATATGAGAAATCACAATCCTTTATTCTAGTATTAAACAAAATAGCATTGTAGAATATTGCTTCATGACCATCGATATGCTCAAGAAGAGCGTATGACAAATCTGCCATAAATAAGTCGGTTTTGTACATCACAATACGCACTTGCTGATTTTTAATGCCCAAATAGACATCTTGTAGATTTACTCGTTGCAAATCAACACGAGACAATTCCATAGCGTAAGCAAGGCTATCACCAAGTGTCTTCTGAAATACACCTACAGGAAGCACTTTAAGCATTGCAGAGATAACATTTATAGTTTCAATACGAAGATTTGAATCCTTTTGTGCTTGCTTCGTATCAAAGTATCGTCGTAACAGCACTGCTGCCGCAAGCTGGGAAGAGCTATTGTTTGAAGACAACTGCGCTACAACAGCATCAAATGATTTGAAATATTCTTCGCGTTTTCTAGCTTTGCGCTCAAGCAAATATCCTATTCCACGAATCAATCCGTATCCAATTGAAAATAAAACGATTGTTACTGATCCCAATTGAATAAAATCGGATAATGTCATTTGCAGGTTGGGTGTAGTCATTTTAAACCCTCTTAGACTTATTATTTTTATTGTTTTCTTTAATGTAAATATTATTTATCCAGCAATGTGTGAAAATCCTTGAAGGGTTTGCTGTTGTTGGATGTGTTTTTGTTTCTGGTTTTGGATTGGGGTTGGGGTTCGGTTTTCCTTATGAGTTCGTCAAGCTTTCTGGCTGCTTTGGTGTTGCCTAGATTTGCTGATTTGGCATACCATTTTTTGGCCATAGAATAACTTTGCATGGTGCCATGGCCGCTTTCACTCATTAGACCGACGTAGTACATGGCTTCGGAATTATTACCATTAGACGCAAAGATAAAATAGGAAAGCGCCATGTTGTATTCTTTTTTATTGTAATACTCTAAGCCTATTCTGAGATCTTCTTCCGGATCAGATTTTATGGTTGAAGTATGTTTGGAAGTATGTCTGCAAGAAAAGAGAGCGAGTAGGGCGAGCAGGAATACTAGTATTAGGACGAGGAATGGCTTGTTAAAGCAGCCCTCAGTTGTTTCTTCTCTGGGTCTTGGCGGGGTTGGGGTTGGTGTTTTTGGAGATCTGGTGGGTTTAGGAGCTTTTGTTGCTTCCGCTTTGACGTGGCTTTTTTCTAAGACCTTGAGCCTTTCCTCAATAATTTTGATTTGCTCTTGGGCGTCGGGGTGTTCAGACGCTAAGCGGCGCAAGATCTCAGCGGAATCTTTGTATTCGTTTTCGGCGGACTCAAATCTTTCCATGTCTTCATGGAGTTTGGCAAGACAGAAAAGAATATCGCCGATACAATAGTCAAATTGGCCTGGATGTTTTTCGTTGAGGGCGTCGTATCTTACCCTTGCTTCGCAATAATCCGCGTCCGCCTCGTCATAACGTTTATCGGCGTGAAGGACTGAAGCGCGTCTGTTAAGGATGGAAGCGACTTCTTTGTCGAACTTTTCCGGATCATTGGCGGCTAACCGGTCGCAAATGACGATGGCGTCCCTGTACTTGCACTCCGCGTATGCGTGATCCTTGGATTTTTCTAGATAATCAGCGTAGTCAAGAATAATATCCAGAAGTTTTTCGTCATCATACGAGACCTCATCGGCGATCTTAAGCGTGTTTTCGTACGCTTCGCAGGCCTGCTTGAACCTCTCTTCTTCGGGAATAGCCTCATCAGTCCGGATCTTCTTCGCCAAGTTGTAGAAGATCTGAACATTATCGTCTAATAACTGACGATATTCTTGTTCGGGCGTTTCGCTCACTGCCAATGAGAAAAAGTGTTTAAGCACTCGGTTGTAAGGTCGCCTACATTTTTTGCTTTAGAACCTTTGCCGATTGCTTTGAAGTACCATGAACTGCCTTTCCGGTATGCCGCGCCGATGACCAGTGCTGTGTGATCGTTGAAATTGCCGGTAACTTTGTATTCGACCATCACTTTTTGGGAATCCGGATCGTATATTCTGAGATATAGATTATTTATTCTGCGGAAGGTCTGGTTTCTATTAACACAATCATAAATATTCAAGACGAATATTAGACAATCCCTATCTTGCGGGACTTTGTTGAGAAAAACGGAAATATTCTCGTCATCTTCCTCAAACAATCCGTCTTCACCGGTAAGATTGTCCCCGTGATGGATGACGCACCCGGAAGGATGTTCTAAATGCTTAAAATAGACAAGGTCTTTTTTGAGTTCAAAACCCAAATTTTTGGTTGACATTACTATTACCGACGAGTCAACATCGATCTCGGAACGCAAGAACGTCGCGGGATCCCAGCCTACTCCTACTCTGATCTTGGAAAGAGGACGATCGTCAGAGTATCTTATCTGAACTTCCTGTCCCTGCGAAAGAGTGACGGTCTTGCCTTCTCTGCCGGAAACTTCCGAACGTGTGGGAAGGGAATAATCCAGTTCCAGCTCGCTGCAGTAAAGGCAATCGAACTGGTATTTCATGTTTTTAGTGCACTGGTGCTTCCTTTTGGCGCAGGAGCATCCGCCAACCTTTCTGCTTCCGCATCCGGGGCAGGCGATCAGGTTGCTGTTCGAAGTCAAATTGTCTTGCTTAATTTCTGATGAGATGACTTTGGCTTCGCTTTCGGAAAGGTCGATCATGTTGACGACTTTCCATACGCCCCGGAATTGCTTGATCTCGAGGCCGTACCACCGTCCGGTCTTTCCGCATTTGGCTTTGAGGAATTTGGTGTCTTTCATTGCGTTCTTCAGATCTTATGCGCCATTTTTTGAACAAGTACTATTTCCAAGCGAATGAACTGGCTCTTCCCGTCCGGGCGGATAAATTTATAGCCTTTCACGCCGCCCATTGTGTCTTGTTCCACTTTGCAGAATCCCTTTTTGAGGATCATATCCTTGTCAAACTCGATACTGTGTTCGGGCCAGGGAACGAACTCCTTCGTTTCGGTCGTTTCAGTCGTTTCAACGGTTTCTTCCGGCGCTGGTTCAGGCGCCGCGGTCTCCGGGGCGGAAGAGACCGGTTTAGCGTATTTCATGGCCAAAAGGTCATCACGCTTTAGGAAAATAGATCTGCCGTCAGTTCTGTAAAAAGTATAGCCTTGTATGCCGGAAAGCGATGTTTGAACGCTGGATACGAAGCCGCGGCTCTTTAGTCTTTCCTGATCGAGTTCGATCACGTCCTCCGGCCTTGGAGCGCAGAAGCCCTCGGGTGTGGAAGCGCTCTCCGCAGGAGCCGGTCTCGCGGTGCTTCTGGATGGTCCGGCGGATTCCGCTTCCCTTAGCCTTCTTAGGATACCGGAGGCGGTAGGCCTCTTTTCCGGATCTATGTCCAGCATATCCTGAATAAGGGAAACGTATTTTGGACTGTCGATCTTTGGGCTTAATTCGAGCTTGCACCCGGAATTAAGGACGACCCAGCTGTAGATTTTCTTGCCTTTTGCTAGGCGTTTGCGCAGCTTTTCCGTTAAATCGGCCGGATCGGGAAGCGATCCGCTGAGGTAATAGTGAAAGATCAATCCCAAGGAGAAGATGTCGGACTTCTGAGTCAGTTTTTCCCCTAGTTCCTCCTTGTCGTCTTCGGCGTCCGCATAAGCTCCCAGTTCGGGAGAATAGTAATTGATATCGCCCGTTATTTCCGCGGGCTTTTTGTCGACGAAATAGCTGCTGTCAAAATCGATCAGTTTGGCAACGTAGTTTCCGCTCCTGGTTTTGGCAAGGAGAACGTTTTTCAGCTTGAGGTCGCTATGCACTATCCCCTTGCTGTGAATGGTGAAAAGCGCGCCCGCGGCCGTCTGCATCAAAAGCTTTTTTGTCTCTATGGAAAGGGTAGCCAGAACTCTCTCCAATTCGTCGTCTGGAACGACGCCTTCGACAAACTCAGCGGCTTCAACGTATTGGTTCCCGGAGATAAACTCGCTGCTGGGAATTATAATGTTTCCGCCCGGTCCGGCAAGAGGACGAATGGTCGAGTTTATTCTTTTCCTTGTGTTGTAAAAATCATCGAACAGCTCTTTGTTTTGGGCGAACGTCTTGGCGTCTATGGCGCCGTTGTCTACGGGTTGCACGGGAGTCTGATATTTCTTCAAAAAGTAGGTCTTGCCTCCCTTTTTTGCCTTCGCAGTCTTGCCGCATGAGCTGTTTTTCCAGTCCCCTATCAGTTCGTAACCATTTAAGAATTCAGCAGCCATCAGTCTTTTCCTCCAAGATAACGTCCGTATGATTCTTCATACTGTTTGAACAATTTTGATTGCAATTCGGCTTTGCTTTTCAGTTCGTCATTTTCTTCACATTCCTGAACATAGTCCTTTTCCAAAAGATCCGGCATTTGGGACAGATATTCGTCGTTGAGCTCCTTTAATCTCCGAGAGGCACTTTTCTTGAACGAATCGAAAGAATCGTAGCCGAAAAACTTCATCGCTATGGTGCTGCTGTCGTCATGGGTCCCGTACTTGAGAAAAGTCTCATGGAGGCTCTTGCCCATCTCCTCTGTGCCTGTCGCAGCGACCGTTTTATCGAGTATCAATTTCTCGAAGGCCATAGGCGAGAGGAAATAGCTGGAATCGAAGCAGCCGTCGCTGGCGTTGAACAGGACGCACGGCTTTTTAAACTTCATGTAATTGCAGCGAATATTAAAAGTCGCGTCATCGTTGGCTTTAATGTAATTTGTCATACCGCCGTCTTCGCCTTCTTCGTCCTCAAGGAGCTGGCAGAGGCCCTCTTTTTCCGTCCAGATATAAGGTCTGGAATCGCCGGCAGTCAAATACAAAGCCTCGACAGAGTCATCGTTTTCACGATAGATCGTCGCGCAGATGGTGGTGCCGAGCAAAGCCAGCCCGCTATAGGGGGACTCATAAATAAGATTGGCGTTTTTGGCGATCTTGCGAATATCTTCGCTTATTCTATTAACGAAGCTATCGCCAATGATCTTCAAAAGCTCTTTCTGGATCTCCGGTAATTCCAAAAAGTTGTACAGGTCGAATATGGCGGCAGGTTTCAGATTCTCGTAGTATATGATCTCATGCAAAACTATGGCCGCGACTATTCTGGAAGCGAAGTAGCCGCTCTTCTTGATATTGTACACGTTGGCCGTATAGCAGTCTTTTACGGCAAACAGCTCGAAGAAGGAATCCGTGACATATTTCTCGAATTTCTCGTCAGAATAGTTTTTGTAGACATCCTTGAAGAGGGTGTCCATCAGCTTATCTTTTTCGAAAAGCTCGGGAACTATCTTTTGGTGACGGATGGCGGCCGCGCCGCCCAGACCGTCGGCGACGAAAAAGATCTTGTCATCCACATAGGGAAGCGCGTCTTCGCCTTTATAAACGATAGTTCCGTCGTCTCTTTGTTTGGAAGCCTGTCTGTAAACCGTTAGTTCCATGGCAATACGCTAAAGGCTCGATCTTAAATAAAAAAGCCGGAGCAGATAAAGATCTGCCCCGGCAACAGGTTTTAGAAAGATCCGACCAACAGATCAATGGCGGCCTGAATGTCTACGTCAGACAGGCCGGTTCCGGCAGGCGAAAAAGCCGGCCAGTATCTGTTCCAAGCCTGCAGTTCGGTCCAAGGTTCCGCGTTGGGAACGAAGGCTATGAGACGGCCGGCCTTGGGCTGATAGGCGCTGGTAAGCGTCTGGTCGGTCCCATGCCACCATGCTCCGAGCTGAGCGAGGTCAGCCGGCATCCCGCTGGGATAGGAAGACGAACCAGCTCTTTCTCCCAGAGGAAGCGCGGGAGCGTCGGAGAAGACAAGGATAGCGTGACGGCGCTTGGAGCCGCCGGTCGTCCAGTCGGATTTAAGCGCCAAAGCGATCGCTTCGAGCGCGTTCTCCGGTCCGTCTCCGCCGCCGCACGCCTCGATGGAGGCGACGCAGTTCCTGAATTGCTCGTTTTCATCAGGCAGAGTAAAGAACTTGGATTCGGTCATAGGTTCGGAATCACAGCCGTAATCGCGGAAAACGATGACCTTGATCCTCAGCTGGGCCACTTCCTTTTCGTTCTCTTCCATGGCCTCAACGAATTTCTGGTAAAAAGACAAAGCGTTGGTTTTCACCTCTTCGATGATCGGTCCCATGCTGCCTGTAGCGTCGATGCACATTACGATATCGACGTTGTAATCACCCATTTGTCCTGACATATGCTGCTCCTTGTTTTATATGTTATTTGTTTCACTTATTCTTGATCGGCTTCCAAGTGCCTAGCCGGCCATCATATACCATATTTTACTTCATAAATATTGTATCTTAAATCACTTTGATAGTCCAGTCCTTATGTCGGATCGGTTTTTAGCCGCCGAAGCCCATTGACCTGTGGGTTTTTGTTTCCATAAGCTGCTTGAATTCTGCATCTTCAGCCGCGCCAAGGAGGTCTGTGGCAAGAAGTGTCAGTTCCCCTGCCTCAAGACTGCTGCGGCAGGCCGCCTTGCCCCAGGTGCGCTCGTAGAGGTTCCTAACAAAGCGGGCGTTGGAGAAGGTCTTGGCGGAGATGACCGCATCAGGGATCTTGTTGAAGAAGTTACGGACGGCCGTTTCAAGCGCTTTCTCGTATTTGAAGCCGCTCGCGTTTGCCATTGCGAAGAATATCCTTACAAGATCTTCCCTGGAGTAGTTCGGGAAGTCGATTTGATACGGAATACGGCTTTTCAATCCGGGATTGCCGGTGATCATCGTCTCCATTTCATCGGTGTATCCGGCTAAAATAACGCACATATCATAGCGGTGGTTTTCCATCTCCGCTATAAGGGTGGCTAGGGCCTCCGGACCGTAGTCCCTGCTGCTTTTGTCACCCTTGAAAAGAGTATAAGCTTCGTCTATGAAAAGGACAGATCCGTAGGCGTCCCGGCAGATCGCGCTCGTTTTAGGGGCAGTTGTGCCTATCCACTCGCCGCAGAGGTCGCGGCCTCTGACTTCGATCAGATGTCCCTTGCTGAGGATCCCCTCTTCATGGAAAATTTCCGCAACGATACGAGCGACCGTGGTTTTCCCGGTGCCGGGGTTGCCTGTGAAAAGCATATGTATCGAGGGGCGTTTTACACGGCGCTTTTTATCCTTAGGAAGCCGCTTATAGGCATTGATCTGGGCGACGATCTCATGAACCTTGTCCTTTACGGATCCAAGGCCAACCAGTTCCATAAGTTTCACATTGGGATCTTTTTCCTGCGTAGGATCGTCATATACACAGGAAGCAATATCAGACTGCAGTATTTTGCGGTCAAATTTTTTGGCGAGACAGTTGCTCTTTGCCTTCTCGTATATGATCCTGTCGACAAGCTTGTCAACGGTTTTGAAGCCGAAAAAGCTGGAATCACGCTTTTCCTGCAGTATCATCTTTTCGACGCTCTTCACCGCGTCGTCCACAAGTGAGAATCTGCGTGATTCAAGCTGATTTTTAGCGTACTCTACGAGGTTTTCCAACGGCAGAGGCGGTATGACTAGCGAACGAATGCTGAAAATGTCCCCCAGCGCCTCGCCTACCGCTTTCAAAGCCCGCGCCTCAACGAACGGGATCTTAAAGACGAGGGTAAAATTGCTGCTGTAAACGTTGAGCTTCCTGAGGAATTTCCTCACCTCGTCGGTCAAAAGCTTGTTCTGCCACGCGCTTATGTCCAGGCACAATATCGGGTTCAGTCCTGAGAAACTATCGTTTTCGAGGTCTATTTCAATCGCCTTGTTAACGGCAATATCCCAAGAGGCGTATATATCCTGCTCTTGCGGCTTGTATTCAACGCGCATTTCATAAGGCATCGGCACTCTGCCCAATCCTTCGCTCGCTATTCCCAAGGCGGCATAGAGCTGGCAGAGCGATTGGAGAAATTCTGTCATGCCGTATCCGTCATCCATAGACACCAAAAGGGATTGATTCCAGAAGCTCCTCATAGACGCCATTTTCTGAAGCATCGGAACTACCATGGCCGTTTCTTTCATATAATCCGATAGTTCGCTGATGTATTTGAAAGGAGGCTCATCCAAATGCTCCTTTAAGACCCTGGCAACTGGAGAAACTCTAGGATCATCTTCGGTTGATTCGTCTTTCGATTCGTCCAGCTTCGCTAATAGCTTTTCATCAAAGTTATAGGGAACTTTCAGGCTGTCAATGGAGTAAACGCTGCTCGGCTTGGAAACTTTAAATGTTTTCGTAAACATGCTTCTGAAAGATTTTTTGAAGTCATCGTAATCTTCATCAGAGCATTTGACGAACATAGCCGGCGATTTAAAGGCTAAAAACGTGCACGGAGTTTTGGAATTGATCCATGTCTGTATTACCAATATGGCAGGCAAGTCTGATTTGCGAATGCTATCAAGCCAGTCTTCCGTGAACATTATTCTTACCATCAGCATAATTAACCCCCTTGGAAATTTTGGAAAATTTCCTCTATTGTACCAAATTGGTTTGACTTATCCCAGTCAAGAGGCAATCAGGCGAACTATTGAGCGATCAATGGGCTTGAAGCCAGAGCTGCAGTCTCTCTTCGAAGAGGCCAAGGTATGTGGAAAACTCTTGATTTCGGTTGATGTCTTTGAAGAAGTCGAAATATTCTCTCAGCTTCGCTTCGTCGTAAACGGGCAGTTTGCTTCTGTCGGCGGCTATCAGCATGTCGTAAACTTCCCTGCCCTTGGGAGTGAGGTCTTTGGGAATTCCGAATTCGATGTTCGTGGGATAACCGGGGATGCCTATGTCGCGGTAGAATAGCTTCGTTCCGATGGCCGGCTCGGCCAGGCCCAGAGCCATCTTCTCTTCGTCGTTCTCGTAGAAGGTCATGTCGAAGATCCAGATAGCAGTGCCTTCGTTGAGGGCGGAGATGCCGCCGGCGCCGTGCTCGCGCTCGTTGAAGATGTGGAAGAGCTCGTGGGTCAGCGTGTTGCGGATGGTTTCGGGATCTTTTTGGGCGAGGAGGCCGGAACTCATCGAGATGTGGTCGCCCGCGGCCCAGGCGCCGCCGCTGGCTTCGTGCTTATTGATAGGCGTATGGGCGAAGAGCTCGACGTAGAAGCCCAGCTTCGGATGCTCGATTATGGCCGCGCAGCCCTTTATGACAACTTCCTTGTCTTCTTCGGGGAGGTTGAGGGTGAGCCAGTTGCGGACGAGCTTTTCTTTTTCCGCTTTTGAAAGAGCTTTGACCTTTTGGTTCATCTCAGCAACGGTGGCGGATTTCGTCCATTCTTTCGCTTCCTCCTTAGTCATGTCGCAGATCTTTTTCTGGCAGGCTGTCATAACTAGCGCTCCTAAGCACAAAATAATTAATGCTGCTTTTTTCATAATGTTTCCTTAGGCTTCAAAAAAACTTCGCAGATCCTTTTGACTTCCGGCATGACGGCCCGGGAATCTTTTATCTTTCTCAAGGTCGCCTTTTTCGTTTCTTCGCTGAGCTTGGCTTTTTTCAGGAAGTCCACGGTCTCTTTGGGGAACTTTCTCGCGGCGGTGGCGATAAGCCAGGCCTTGCCCATCATGACGTAATAGGGCGTGTCGTTGACTTTTTTTATCTTGGCGAAAACCGTGTTTACGTATTCCGGGGTGAGGAAGTGGTCCATAAGCGAAACGAGGGCAAACCTGGCCTCGAATTCGGATTTGGAGAAGAGATATTGCTCAAGGAAGGCCAGGAAGGCCTCTCTTTCCTTCCGTAAGGGCTTTAAAGCGGCGCAGACGACATCGCATGCGGCCCAGTCCTGAACGCGCGGAATAAAGGCTTTGAGGGCGTTGAGGCGCCAAGCGTTGTCAAATTTAGCGTAGGCTATGACGAGGCCGCGGAGGACTGTTTCCTCAAAGGCTTGGTCCGGCCTTTCCATGAGGTAGCCTTCCGCGTCCGTCCTTGCGATCTCTTTGGCGATGGAATGAAGGATGGGTATCCTTACGCCTACGATCTTGAGAGGCGTTCTAATGAAGGGCTTGACGAATTCCCGGAAGGCGGGATCGCAGTTCGCGGCCAATTGCTGGCGGGCCCGGCTGACAATGGGAGCATCCTTCATGCTATCGGGTCCTGGCAGACGTCGCGGCACATGCACTGTGAACAATCCTCGCCTTCCCAGATGCGCATGTAGTGATCGACGGCTTCGTCAACAATCTCGCGCTGGTCGGTCCAGATGCCGCTCTCGAAATTTCTTCTGTGCTCGCTTTTCATGCCTAAGCCGGAACCGGTGATGTTGGCGGAGCCAATGTAAGCTAGGCGCAGGTCAACGATCACGAGCTTACTGTGGACTCTCGGGCACATGCGGCGCTCGAGGTCGGTGGCGAGAATGGGGTTGCGGTCGAAATCTTCCAGGAAGCGGGGGCCGGGCTCCTTGCCGTGCAGAAGCCTGACTTCCACATTCTTTTCGAGAAG
>JAFYIM010000212.1 GCA_017538635.1 bacterium | reverse complement strand
GGCTTCATAGTCTTGTTGACGACAGCGATGTAGGGACTGTTGTCGTAAACGCCGAGGTAGACGTTAAGAGGATTCCCCTCCTCCTGCTTGACTTCGCCGAAAGGCACGAGCGGCAGGGCGAGATAGTTCATCATGAAGCGTCTGGTGATCTCGGCGAACGGGAAACAGGACTGGTGGGACTGCTCGAAAGCGAGATACTTCGGATTGGCGTAGATGAAAGCCAGCAAGGGATCGTACATGGAGTATTCCCTGGAACGGTACATCGTCTGACCGGCCAGGCTGGGAACTTTCTTGCAATCCAGAACGAGCGTTTTAGACTGGACGTTGGGAGTTATCTTCACCGCCATCTCAAGGCTTTTGGGATCCTTTCTGAAAAGCCCGTGGTAGCCCTGAGACGTAGCCGCCAATGTTCCGAAGACAGGGCAGACCGGCGTTAAGCCGTAATTGAAGACACCGTTCAAAAGCGCATCCTCGTCGTTTGTCCATCGCGAGACCGCGCCAACCAATTGTTCGCTCGTGATAGTGGGAAGCGGGAAGCCTTCCACAGGCAGCGAACGGCGTCTCTTCACTTCCGTCCAGGCGGCTGAGTTGTAATAATAGAGGTCTTCATAAGGCATGCCGCCGGTCCTCCAGTTATAGTAGATCAAGCTGCCGCTCTTTGCGAGGCGCTTGTTATAAGCCTCGTTCACTTTTGCGAAGAAAGCGTACTTCTTGTTCTGGTACCAGGCCTTGTAATCATCCTGACGCTTCAGAACGATCTCATCCCGCAGCCCGTCATCCGGGACGGAAAGGCCCTTTTCCTTGGCGTAAAGCTTAAGCGCGTTGTCGCTGTAGGAAACGGGCGTAAAGTTGGCGCGCTGCCTTATGATCAGATTCTCAAAGCAGGAACGCGATTTGGAAGGAATGGAATCGACCATCTCCTGCACGATGCCGATGAAGTCTTCGTCCACTCCCTCGTAAGTAATATCAACGGAATCGAAGAGCGGGGCGGCGTTGCTGTTGTAAAGGTACGGTGAATAAGGCTGTCCGTCCGGTCCGACCGCGTTTTTGCCTTTCAATCTGTCGCTCCCGCCGTATTCCAGCCTCGGGAAGATCTTCATTTTCAGATAACGCGCTAAGTCGGCGCTGGCGCCGAGGTAATTTTTCCTCTTGCTGTTGTCTTCCTTGCGGTCGCTCATATATTCCACGCCGTTTATCTCAGTCCTGTAAGGAATGGCATAGTGTTCGGTCGGGAAAAGGACAGTGCCGTCGCTTCCGGCATGCGAATTCCAGGCCAGGGCGAGAGGCGAAAAAGAATTCAGACCGTAGAAAAGGCTGTTAAGAACGGGCGCGAAGGCAACGCCGTCGCGACCCATCATCTGCTCCCCTTCCGTCCAGACGTAACGCTGGAATTCCTTGGGGAAATGTTCCTTCATTTGAGGCACGGCAATGGTCAGGAAGGAGTAGAGATTGATTCGCAGGACCAAAGGTTTCTTGCTGAAGGGCGCGTTGACGTCGCCGGGGTCGGCGATCGCAACGTTGAAGCCGTTCCTGATCTCGTCGTCGCCAGCCCAGACGATGAAGCGCATCTTGTTAATGTCCCCGTTCAAGGGCAGCTGCAGCTGTTCCACGAACTGGCTGGGCTCCTGGTAAGGCAGGGTATGCCCGGTCTGGACGCAGGGAGAATAGGTCCCGCCGTTGACGGAGACCGCAAGCGTGCGCGGCATATCTTCGGGATATTCTATTTCCAGAAGATACGGCATGTTCAGTTTCAGATTGACTCCCAGAATATAGCTTATGTATCCCCTGTCCTGGGTAATAACGCGGCCTTTTCCGCCGAAGATGTTGGTGATCTCGGAGGAATAGATGCGCTGTGTGATCCTCTCCTTGACGGCAGGAGAATAGCGGCCGTCCTGCAGCTGGTGGAGATCGTTGGACGAACCGCAGATTATGCCGTCGTTCAAAGTGAGTTTGCCAAGATAAGCGGGGTCATATGTCTTTTCCAATCTGGGCAGCACGCAGTAAGTCATCATGCCGTGCCAGAAAGTGCTGCCGTTCCTGGAAAGCTTAAGATCAATGGCGTAATTGCCGAGGGTCTTCATCTTGATGACCGGCTTGCTGACTTCAGATCCGGAGAGCACCGTTTTGCCGGTGTCGAGGTTGACTACGGTATAGCTGAAGACGGTCTCGACGACGTTCGTGGCGCCCTTTCTGACTTCGTCCTGGGTGACTTTGATCTCAAGCTCGTCGTCCAGGAAGAGAATATCGGAATCAATGCTGAATTTGGATTCGTACTTCGATTTCTGCAATGGTTCTCCGCGATGGACAATGTTGCCCTTCTGATCGATCACGGTCTCATAAGGCCCGCCGCTGATATGGCGGTGCCTGGCGTCCCTGTAGTCCAAATAACCCACCGCAATGAGATACTTGCTCATCGTCTCCGGAACCGCGAAACGCTTGGCGATTATCTGTCCCCCAGCCCAGAAAAGCGCATTGGAGAAAGTTCCTGAAGCGACTTCCGTATAGTCGGGGCGGAGGATCCTGGCGTAAGGCATGATCAGTCTGTCCGGCTGGTTGGTAGGCGCCAGCATGCTGACCTGAAAGATCGTCGATTTGGGCTCCGAAACGACACGCGCCGTATATTTCATCTCATCGTAGCAGAAACCCGGCGAAGGAATGCGCAGAAAAGATTTCAGGTTCTTCTGCACGCGCACGACAACATTCGTCTCTCTCGGCGCCATGCCCACTATGTCGGCAGCGTTGGCGCAATAACCGAAAAGGCTCAGGAAAGAAAGGGTAATTAGGGCTTTTCTCATGTTTTGACTCCTATGAATAGTCATTCACGATAAATTCTTGCCAGTTCTATAAACTGTTCCAAAGCGAGCGCCGTCTCCTTGTTTACAACGAAGACATAGGGCTGCTCGCCTATCATGGCGTAGCGGCCGGACTCAGCCTCTTTGCCGAGCGCGATCGTTTTT
>JAFYIM010000211.1 GCA_017538635.1 bacterium | reverse complement strand
GGTACTTGGCATCGTGGCGGGCGCTTTCGTCGCCTGGATGATAAAGATGCCGGCTGTGAAGAGCCGGCACAAGCTCGACGTTTACATTTGCGGCGTCCTTGGCCTTATCATCGGCATGAAGGCCCCGGTCCTTTTGAGCTACGGCTTTTCCAGCGACATGCTGATCAACGGAAAAAGCTATATGGGAGGGTTGCTTGGCGCCTTCACCGCCATCAATCTCTACAAAGCCTTCTCTCACCAGACCTCATCTTCCTTCGGAGGACGTTTCGTTATTCCCTTGGCCGTGGCCGCCGGTTTCGGAAAGATCGGCTGCTTCTATAACGGCTGCTGCGGAGGGAACTTTATCCTTCCCGTTCAGTTCGTGGAAAGCGTTTTCCAATTCTCGGCCGCCTTATGCCTTTTCCTGTTTTATTTCAAGACCAAAAGGATCGATCTTTTATTCCCGATCTATCTCTTGTCTTATCTGATCATGCGTTTCCTGGTGGAATTCGTTAGGACCGAGCCCCGCATCATAGGTCCTTTCACCATCTATCATATCCTAGCTGTTGTTTTCATCCCCATATTAATCTACATTATTTCGAGGCGTTCTCATGCTGGAGTTTGTCAATAAATTAGCGGAGCGTTCCATAGACCCAACGCTCTTTCTTGTAGGGATGGGCTTCGTTTACGCAACCGGCATCGTTCTGCTCATCGCGGTCATTTTGAAGTTCATCGAGCACGCGAAAAACCGCCAGAAACTCGACAAGGAAGCTCAAAATTGGTTCGCCACCAGGGAAATGACGATCCTGGTGATCCTTTTGTTTCCCTTCTGGCTGAATTCCTTCGGCCAATTCAAAATAGAAGACAATGTCACGCGCTATATCTTTTTCGCGATCGGCCTCGTTGCGCTGCTTTTCGCCACCTTCTGGCACATCTGGGCCAAAGTAAACATTGGGAAACTCTGGTCGGACGACATCGAGATAAAGGAAAACCATCCCATAATAATCCGCGGCGCCTTCTCTTTGGCCAGGCACCCGATGTACGCTTCGCTGCTTCTTTGGTGCGCCGGCTGCTCGATCATGCTTTTCAACTTCATGAGCTTCCTGGCGGTGGCGCTCATCTTCCTGCCCTTGATGTACAAAAGAGCCAGGGACGAGGAGCAGATGCTTATCCAAAAAGATCCGGACTATCTTCTCTACCAGAACAACACCCGCATGCTGGTCCCCACCATTGCCAACTGGTGGTCGATCGCGGTGCGCCTTGTTTTAGTCGGGCTTCTGGCTTATTTTGTGATAACGGACAAAATGACGCTGCCTGTGCTCTTCTTCTTGTCTTTCATGCATCTTTATTTCGGCTATTCCTTCATGCCGGAAAAAGTGGCTTTTTCTTATCGCTCGAAATCCGGCATGATCGCCGTAATAGGCCTTGCCAGCTTGTATCTCTGGCATCCTGTCATCTACCTCAACTACGTCATAATGGCCATGTGCCTCTACGGCCTAAAATGGAACTGCCCCTGCATGCTGGTCTACGAGAAATACCACGGCTGCCCCTGCTTCGCCCTCGCCAAGAGCTGCTTTATCCGCGAGAAAAAAGATTAATCCGTGACGCGCAGTTCGCGGCTCTTGAGATCAAAGCTTCCGCCGGCCAAAAGATTGGTGAAGAAGCGCTCCAGGTAAACCAGATCAGGGTGTATTCCTTTAGGCAGATTGGTGTAATTCGCCCTGGCCAGAGCGTTGCGGAAATAAAAAGCTTTCTCGGCAAAGAGATCGTTGTCCGCTTTGAAGCCGAGGGCGTTGAGATATTTTATAGCGAATATGGCCGTGGCGCGGGTGTTCCCTTCGCCGAAAGCGTGTATCTGCCACAGATCGGCGATAAAACGCGAGAAATGCGATATGGTCTCCTCAACGCTCAATCCTTTATAGCTGAATTCCTTTTCCCGGGAGATGTCGTATTCAAGCGTGTCCGCTATGACGTCCCAGCTCTCGTAACGAACGGTGTCGTTATTCAGCACCCACTCGTCTTTAGTGATGTTGTAATCTCTTATCTTTCCGGCATGAGGAAAAACGCCCGTGAACAATTTGCGATGGATCGCTATGTAAGAGGGAACGGACAAGGTGAATGTCGGCTCTGAAAGGAGTGCGGCGATCCGTTGCGCAACGATGTCGGCTTCGTCCGTGCGAGTCTTGGCAGCTTCTTCCCTAATAGACCTGGACTTGTAGTATTCCGATATGATCTTACCGGTCTCTTCAATGGTGATCTCGCCTTCGATGTTGCGCAAAGCAGTTTCCCGCAGATAAGAGGATGTCGTCAGGTCATCCACCTTCTGCAAGCCTATCGCGGTGCGCCAAATAAGCGCCTTCTCACTTTTGCCAGGATCAGCGGCCTTTTTGTATTCGCCAAACTCCGCTAAACCCTCGATTTTTTCATCATCTGTCATTGATTTTAATCACCATTTGATATCGTTCTGTTCGGCATATATTATACCAAATTAGAGCCCAAAAAGCCACGAAAAAAGGCGGACTTTCGGTCCGCCTTTTTGTTTGGCAAGTTTCAGCGTTTTTATCTCTGTTTTGTCAGGTCTCAAAACAATCTGACCTTATCTGCGACGTCTTTTTTACCCTTTTTCTCGCACCAACTTATAAAGTGGTTTGAATATTTATTGTTGCGGTCCTTTGATATTTGTTCGTTTTTTAGGATCAATGTGAGCATGTCCTCGGCGCAGCTTGCTGGGGTTTCGTCGTTCAGTTTCATGATAAGCAAAGCAAGGTCGCCTACCATTGGGCTTCCCTCCTTGGCTATGAAAGAAATTAATTCCGCATACTCTTTGGGGTCATCCGTAATGAAAGCCATCTCAACCGCGAAAGGCAAAGTTTTCTGCTTTTCCCAGTGTTCCTTTACAAAAGCATTGAACCAATTGGTCTCCGAGACCTGGCTAAGGCGCTTCAAAGTCAGGAAGGTCTGCTCAGATAGGGAAGCTAGAAGCGGCTGGAGCATTGCTCTGGCAACCTTTTGCTCCTCTCTGTCGGAACCAGACCAAAGCCAGTGCGATCTTAACAGGATTTCGCGATTTTCCTCAAATTGTATCCTGGTAAATTCCTTTATGAATTCAGCTACAGAAAAAGAAACGCCAGCTTTCCTCAACGCTTCAAAGTATTGATTGTGATCATAAGGATTGTGATAGATTTTTTCCGGTGGGAAATACTCGTTTATAAAAGCTTTTGCTTCCTCCGCTCTTTTCTGATCGGCCAAAACTATGCAATATTTGTTCAAAAGAGGCAAAGCGTTCGGATGTTCTTTCAGTTTTTCTTTCGCGAATTGCAAAAAAACCTCTTCCTGCTTGTATTCCTTTACGAACTCTAACACATCATTAAGATGATATCCAAAAGGACAATCCCTGATCCACGAAGGATCCCAACGCGAATCAGCAAAAATGGTGTGTTCATAGCCGGAGAGTTCATGCACATCCAGTTCGGAAAAATCGATAGATCTCAGCGCTCTTTCCGCGACTTTTGGCAACTCATTGGTAAGATCCAGAAACACGAGCGCGTCGGCCAGGTTATAAAAAGTTATTGAGCCTAATATATTTGCAATCCCTTTCAGGCTAGAACAAAAATGAGCCCAACTCTCACCATGAAAACATTTCTCGTTGATCTTGGCATTGACAAGCGCGGAAGTGAAATCCTCAAAGGAATAATGATCATCCTTTTCGCAATTTGCGATCAATCTGCTTTTTAATTCGCTTTTGATAAAACCGCCTTCGTCCTTTAGTCTCTTCAAAGGATATTTGGCAAAAACAAGCCAATTGGTAACCGCTTCAGACAAATCATCGCTAGACAAACGCTTTTTCCAACTGGGCAGCCATTCCCTCCTGGGATGATTGATAAAGTAAATCTCCGGATTAGAACAGGATGCAAATATCGGTTTTTCCAATATCCCCTTAAGATCTATATCATAATCCGAAATGCTTATGGTTTCTTTTGGTTTTACGTCTTTTAACATGGCATCCATTTCGGCGGCTACCTCTGTCTCGTTTTTAGCCAGACACCACTTCTTAAAACGTTCACCATAAAAAGGAGCATCTGGGTTGCTCAAAAGATCGCTGCGCTTTATCATTTCAAGAAGCGGCTTTGCACAGGTGGCTGGGAAAGTTTCCTTCAGATTCAGAATTATACAGGATAAGCCAACCTTGTTTGCATAGGAACAGTCAGCATAGCTACGGCGACGATCAGACATTATGTTTATACATTTTTCGAATTCTTCCGGATCATTGGTCAGCATGGCCAAAAAGGCGCAAACATCGTTGTCCTTTTTTTCAACCTTTTTTCTTAAGTAATTTTTGAAATCTTCTGGATCGGAGATTGCAAAGAGTCTTCTTACCACATAGGAAGACGGATATTCGACGCCTTCAAGAATCGGCTTGACCCACCCCTTCTTTTGATGGTCGTATGACCTGTACCACTCCAGGCCCAGATCTTCCCAGAACCAGTCAGCCTGATTACAAAAATCATCCTTGTTAAAGAAGAGCTGCCACTGTAGGCATTGAAAGAGTTCGGGAGTGCGGTATCTTTTGTCCAAAAGCACGCCCAGTTTTTTGCAAAGTTCAACATATTCGGGAAAAGCTTCTGTTAGGGTGCAGGCTTTATCCAAAGAAAAATTGCTTTGAAGAAACTCTTTCGCCAATTTGTCGTCATGCAAACTCTCGCAATAGAATTTTGTGATGAAAAAGCAATTGCTGTGAAAAACGGCCGTTTCTTTCAAGCCTTTCAAAAAGGCGTCATACGTATTGTAATAATAGCGGTTAGCAATGTCTCTTAATGTTTCCCAGTCCTCTAAAATATCGTTCTTCTTGGGAAAACAGGAATAATTGTAAGTGCTTAAGTCGCCAAGCACCGGTTCGATAACGGTGGTGCCGGAAAACTCGCGGTAATTGCCGGCTTTTAGCTCTTCGGCCAGCTTAAGCGTAATCTCGTTCAGTTCTTCCTGCAAACCGAGAAGTTTCAAAACATCACAGACATCATAAATATTGTTTCTTATGCTTCCTCTGTCTTTGCTAACCTTTTTAAAATTCGCTAAATTTAGTTCGCCGCCAAACAACTCAAGCATTTTATCGGAAAACTCGCTGACGGTGAAATGATTTGACATGGCGCATCGCTCTTCAAAATTGCTTTTGAGGCGCTCTCTAGTCTCTTTGTCGTTTTGTTTAATAAAGCGAAGAGGCCCTCCTGCAAATGTCATCCATGCCGTAACGGATCCTTGCAAAGAATCTGTTGATAGAATCTCTTCCCATAAAGGCAGCCATTCTTCCTTGGGAACGGACTTGTAATAGTCCTTGACCGCTCCTCCGAATTCTCGTTGCTTATCCTCCAAGCTTTTATAAAGAGAAGCTTGATGCTCGGCAGTCGTGGAAAAAGCGGAACAAACGAATATAAACGCAGCAAGTATGGCTAAAATACAATTGGGCTTTTTCATGGCGTTTATGTCCTGTTATGGTTAAATTATTGCGCCCTATGCTGCGATTTGGTCCAGCGTTATTAGGCAAAATCAAACCACAGGGTGTAATTATTGTATCAGAAAAAGTGAAACAAATTCAAGAATTGAAGCAATAATCTTGTTTCGCGCGGCATTTCCATTCTGAAATGCGTAAAAAAAGAGCCGCCCTTGCGGG
>JAFYIM010000210.1 GCA_017538635.1 bacterium | reverse complement strand
CGAGAGCCGCGGCCTCTTTTGTTATTGTTCTTGCGCAGATCTTGTTGTGCTTTTTATCTGTCTTTATTGACGTTTGCGAGATCTCTTCAGTTTTTTATTTGATTTTGCTTCTTCCGATCGCTTTTTGCTTTTTGGGCAGCGCTTATGATGCTCTGCGCAAGGTCGCCGGCAACTTGGAGACTGCATTTTGGGGTTTGGTCATAGCGCTTGTGTTTCAGGCTTTTCATAAAAATGTTTTATGCTTCGGCATTTTTGTGGGCGGGGCTCTTCTCGCTCCGCTTGTCTGGAATCTTTGTTTCAAGCCTCGGATTCGTCTGGGAACAGGGGCAGGGCTTTTTCTTGGCGTTTGCGCAACGTTTCTTGTTTCTTGTATCGTGTGCGATTTCGACGCCGGCCTTGGCTATAAGGTGTGTTTGTTTTGCACTCTACTGGCTTTCCCAATATACGATGCTTGCTCCGTTGTCCTTCTCAGAAGCAAGGGCTATCGAGATCTGTCCAAATCATGGCATGACCATTTTGCACACCGCCTTCTGCGGGGCGGTTTTCCGCTTTGGGCGGTCAATCTCATAACCTTCGCGGCCGCTGGCGTCCTGCCGGCTGTTGTTTTGGCGCTGCCGGAATATTTCGTCTACGCTGGATTCGGCCTGGTATGTTTATTCCTGCTTGCCTTCGATATTCTGGCCGCTTTCCTTTGTCGGGAAAAATCGGATAAGAGCACTTAATGCATAACAGATCTGGTGAAATGTCATGAACAAAGAATTCTTAGTAGGTTATCTGATGCTTTTTGCTATCGCGGCTTTGATAAGTTGCGTTCTGTCTCTTGTGCTTCGGGGTTTGTCCGGAGTTTTGAGGCTGCGGGCGGTCGGCAAGGATGGGAAAACGATGCCTTTGGTCGGTGGCCTGGCGATTTTTCTCTGCATATTTGTTTTTTTCCTATTTCTGTTGTGCTTCACCATAGCGCCGATGGGGGACATGTTCAGTTTTTATCCTTATTTTTTATGCTTTATAATTCCGTATTTCCTTCTGGGCTTGCTGGATGACATAGTGCGCAGACCTTGGACAAAATTGATGGGGTTTCTTCCGGCTGTAGGATTTTGCTGGCTTTTGTATTTTTTGACTGACGCCTCTTTTTACTATTACAATTATAAAAATGCCTACTCTATCCCGCTTCTGCTTTTCGGTACGCTTTTCTTTTCGAGTTCGTATAATCTTCTTGATAATGCGGACGGTCACTGTGCCACTGCCGTTCTAGGACTTTTATGCGGCTTTGTTTTTATACCCGATACTATCGACATGTATTTGCTGCTTGTTTTTATCCCCGGAACGATTCTGGGTTTTCTTCTGCTTGACCTTCCAGGCAAGGCCAAGATACGTCTTGGCAATGCCGGAGGTCTTATGTTGTGTGCTACAGCTTTCTTCTTGACTTACACAATGGCATGTGAGCAAAGGATAGGTATTGATTTGAAAATTGCCTTTATATTCGCTTTTTTGGCGTATCCTCTGTATGACACCATAACTATGATACTTCTCAAAGCCAAGAGATGGCAAGATCCTATCGAACACTATTCCCACCGCCTTATGCGTGGAGGATTTTCCCTCTGGCTCGTGAACGGTTTAGTCTTCCTCCTTTCTGGTCCTCTGCCGTTTGCTTTCTACCGCTTTCTTCCTCGAACCTTGTTCCTCGCGTGTCCCTTCGTAATATGGGGCATCCTGCTTTTTGCCGACGTTCTGGCGGCCTCGTTGGCGGAAATGGGTGGGAATTCTTCCAAATCAGCCTAGGCAATGCTTTATAGGCTTTGCTGTTTGACTTTTTAGGGCTTATTTTATATCATTTCTAATAAGTTTTATACCGTGGAAAAATATCTCCGGCGGCGCGAGTCAGCACACGGGTCCCCATTAGGTTTTGGGGAAACGCGATCCAACCGGATAATCTAATGAGGAACAATGAAACTAGGATTAACCACCGCAAGTTTCGACACGGCTATCCAAGGCGGCCGTACCAATTTGGTGAAGATCATTGAATCAGCCGCGAATCTGGGCTTCGAAGGCCTGGAAATCATCAACAAGAAAGAGGTTTGGCGCAAGGATATCAGCGACGATATCAAAGTCAACCTGGTCAGAATGCGCGAGAAAAAGCAGCGTTACTTCGCCTACGGCGTGAGTTTCGACCTCGGTCTCGCCGACGATACGCTCCGCTGGCGTATGATGAACAAAGTTAGGGAAGCCATCCTTCTGGCCGCCGTCACGAACGTCAATTACGTTACGCTTTACGGCTGTCTGACGGAAGAAGGCGCCACCTTCGCCGAACGCAAGGACGTTTTGGTCAAGACTATCAAGGACTGCCTTGATCTGGCCGAAATGAAGCATGTGACGCTCTGCCTTGCCAACGACAATCCCGCTCTGAACGGCATCGCCAATCTGAAGGCCGTCTGCGAGGAAGTCAACTCCCCGAACTTCAAACTCAGCCTGGATCTTGGCGAGATCGCCCTGGGCGGCGAATGCCCCGTGGAAGCTCTGAAGACTCTGAGCCAGTATGTCGCCGAAGTTTTGGCGACCGACGTTAAGGAAGCCGAAGGCGGGCAGCTCGAATTCTGCGTTGCCGGCGAAGGCAAAGTCCCGTTCGCCGATGTCATCGCGCTGCTTCGTCAGCTTTCCTTCGAAGGCTTCATCAGCGTTTACTACAAGGGCAGCGAAGAACCCGCCGACGGCGTGAAGCGCTGCGCTGAGAATCTCAAAAAGCTTTTGAGCGAATAAGAGGAAAAATATATGGCTACTAAAATCAGACTTAGAAGAACAGGTACTACCAATCTGGCCACTTTCCGCATCGTCGCCGCTGACGAACGTTCCCCCAGGGACGGCCGCTTCCTCGAAACTCTGGGCTCCTACGATCCCAGGAAGGAAGGCGAAGAGAAGGTCCAGCTGAACGTCGAACGCGCCCAGTATTGGGTGAATGTCGGCGCCCAGGTGACTCCGAAAGCCATTTCGCTTTTGAAGTCCAAAGGTGTGGTTTTCCCGAGCAAGGCTACCAAGAAAGCCAAAGAAGCTCAGGAATAAAAGCAGTTTGCTTTTTTGCTCTTTCACATGAAAATCGATGTGCTGACCCTTTTTCCAGGCTCCCTTGAAGCGTATTTGAAAGAGAATATCGCAAGGAGAGCAAGTGAAAGCGGGCTGCTGGAAGTGAATCTTCACGACTTTCGCGAATACACTCACGACCGGCATCGCACAGTTGACGATTCCCCTTACGGCGGCGGCCCCGGAATGCTGATAGGGCCCGCGCCGATCTTCGAGGCCATGGACGATCTTTCGCTCTGGGACGCATACAAGATCTTTCTTACTCCCAGCGGCAGGCCCTTGGGCTACGGAATTGCCTGCGAACTTTCGAAACGCGACCACATAATGATCCTCTGCGGACATTACGAAGGCGTTGACCAGAGAGTGCGCGACATCATGGACGAGGAGATCTCGATAGGGGATTACGTCATCAGCAACGGTTCGGTCGCCGCCATGGTTCTTATTGACACCGTGACGAGACTGATACCGGGGACGCTCGGAAACGAAGACAGCGCTGAGAACGATTCGTTCTGCGACGGTCTTCTCGAGTACCCCCAGTACACCCGCCCCGAGGAATACCGCGGGATGAGAGTGCCGGACGTTCTTTTGAGCGGCAATCATCAGCTCATCGCCAAATGGAGAAGGGCTAAGCAGCTGGAACTCACGAAGCTGCGGCGCCCCGAACTTTTGGAGAAAGCGCAGGAAGAAAAATAATCGAAAAAACAACAAAAATAAAAAATACTATGAGTAACTTGATCGAAAAAATCCAAGGCCAGAAAAGAGCGGAAGCCCTAGTGCCTTTCCGCGTTGGCGACACTGTCAAGGTGAATCAGAAGATCCGTGAAGGCGACAAAGAGCGCATCCAGGTCTTCCAGGGCGTCGTGATTGCCCGTCAGGGCGGCGGCGCGGGCGAGACCTTCACGGTCCGCAAGATCTCCTTCGGCGTCGGCGTTGAGCGCGTTTATCCCGTCAACTCCCCGAACGTGGTGAGCGTGGAAGTCGTAAGAGAAGGCGCAGTCCGCCGTGCGAAGCTGTACTATCTGCGCGGCCGCGTCGGCAAAGCCGCCAAGATCTCTGAAAAGCGTCGCGCCAACTAGGCGTACTTTTGGGCCCCCGGCGGTTTACCGCCAGGGGCCTAACACTTAAAAATAACAAGAAACACTATGGCATCTGAAGATCTTATTCTGGATATTTTGCTTGAGCAAGGCAAGATCACACAGGAGAATATTGACAAGTGTCGCGACAACTTAGGCGTCAGGGCCAACACAATGCTTGAGCTTCTGTGCCTCGACGGCGTCATCAAGGAAGAAGAGCTGGTCGCCTTCCTGGTCGACTATCTGTCCGTTCCTTCCGTGACACTCTCCGACAACACTATCCCCCCCGAAGTAATCCAGTGCGTCCCCGGCGAATTCGTCAGGAAAAACCATCTCATGCCTTTCAAACTGGAAGCGAACACGCTGACGGTCGGCATGGTGAACCCGATGGATGTGGACGTAGTAGATAACCTGACCGTTGAACTAAACAAGAATCCCCAGACTCAGGGCATCTCCGTCGAGACCGCCATTGCGGGCCCCATCGACATCCAGAATGCCATAGACCTTTACTATCGCTGACAGCAGTTTGAAACGGCTGTCAGTGAAGCGGAAGAAGGGGATTACAGTGAAGCGCTGAAAGGAATAGGCAACATTTCAGGCGGCGAGGGCGAGGACGAAGCCCCGATCATTCGTTTCGTCTCCGCCATCATTACCCAGGCCTACCGCATGCGCGCTTCCGATATTCACATTGAGCCTCTTGAGAAACGCATTCGTATCCGCTACCGCATCGACGGCGTTTTGAAAGAGATGGAATCGCCTCCGAAGAGACTGCAGGGCCCCATCATGTCGCGTTTGAAAATTATGTCCGGCATGAACATGGCTGAGCGCAGGATCCCTCAGGACGGCCGTATTAAATTCAAAGTTGACAAGGTGGTACTTGACCTTCGTGTCTCGAACCTCCCCGGAACGCACGGCGAATCAGTGGTCATGCGTATTCTGGACAAATCGTCCCTGATGCTCGGTCTATCCGAACTGGGCTTCCTTGATGAGGACGAGAACACCTTCCGTCATCTGATCAGCATGCCTAACGGCGTATTGCTGGTCACGGGCCCGACAGGTTCCGGCAAGACCACGACGCTTTACGGCTGCTTGAACTTCCTGAACAAGCCGGATGTCAAGCTGATCACCGTGGAAGACCCTGTCGAATACATGCTGGGCGGCATCAACCAGGTCCAGGTGAACGACGAGATCAACTTCACGTTCAGCCACGCCCTCCGTTCAATCTTGCGTCAGGCCCCGAACATCATCATGGTCGGCGAGATTCGAGACAGAGTGACGGCTGAGATCGCGACGCAGGCGTCCCTGACGGGACACCTGGTCTTCTCGACGCTGCACACGAACGACGCTCCTTCCGCCATTACCCGTTTGATCGATATGGGCGTGAAACCCTTCCTGGTCGCCACGTCCGTCATCGGCGTCATGGCCCAGCGTCTTGCCCGTACCGTCTGCAAGAACTGCGCCTGCGAATACGTTCCCGATCCTCAGGTCTGCAAAGTGATGCATTTGAGCGACGAATACATCAAATCGCACAAGTGGATCCACGGCGCCGGCTGCGAAGTTTGCAACGGCACAGGCTACAAAGGACGTAAAGGTCTCTTTGAGATCATGGTCGTGAACGACGCGATCCGCAGACTGGTCTACGAGTGCGTGCCTGCGAACGAAATTCGCGCCGAAGCTCGTAAAAACGGCATGGCCACGCTGCGCGAGGACGGTCTTAAGAAGGCCGAGCGCGGTATCACGACGCTTGAGGAAGTCTTGCGTATAACCGCGGTCGACGAGGCCTAATAGGAGAATAACTTATGGCATTTGATATTGAAACTTTAGGTCAAGCGCTAATAGATCAGGGCACGGCGACTCAGGAACAGATCAACGAGGCCGTGCAGGAAGCTCAGGCCAACGGCGTCCCCATCGAAGTCGTCCTGGCTCAGAAGAACATCGCGACGGCGGAGCAGATCCACGAAGCCGTTTCCATGGCTTACGGCATGCCGTTCGTCTCCCTTGATTACAAGCATATTCCCGAGGATGTCTTAGACCTCATCACTCCTTCCTCCGCGGAACTCTACCGCGCCATTCCTTTCAAACGCGAGGAAAACGGCGCCGTCTCCGTCGCCATGGCGGACCTTGAGAATCTTTCCGCCGTCGATACCATCCGCTACAATTTGGGCGTTGACGTCACTCCCGCTCTGACGACCGACGACCAGATCGAGGCGGTCCTGGAAGGATACTATAGAAAGAAAGCCGAGTCTTTGGACGAACTGATCAACGACCTGGCGGCTCTCCGCCCCGAAGAACTGGCGGATGACGAGAATTCCGCGCAGGCCCAGAGCGGCCCTGTCGTCAAGCTGCTTGAACTCATACTGGTCCAGGCTGTGAAGGACGGCGCCTCCGACGTGCACTTCGAACCTTTCGAAGACGTCTTCAAGATCCGCTACCGTGTGGACGGTTCGCTTTACGAACTCGTTCCGCCGCCGAAATCTCTGGCTCCGGCTCTGGCTTCCCGTATCAAAGTTATGGCAGGTCTTAAGATCGCTGAGCGCCGTCTCCCTCAGGACGGACGTATCACGGCCCGCATTGCCGGCCGCCAGATCGACCTGCGCGTTTCCACTCTTCCGACGATGTTCGGCGAATCCGTCGTGGTGCGAATCCTCGACCGTGAAGCGGTCAAACTCGACCTGCGCAACCTCGGTCTTGAAGACGACATCCGCGAGAAACTGACGGAGATCGTTCTGAGGCCGAACGGCATCGTTCTGGTGACCGGTCCTACCGGCTGCGGCAAGACGACGACGCTTTACGCCTGCCTGGCCAGGATCAACGACATCGAATCGAAAGTTATTACTACTGAAGACCCGGTGGAATACGACGTGGAAGGCGTAGTCCAGGTGCCGATCAACGAAGCGGTCGGACTTACTTACGCCAGATCCCTTCGTTCCATTCTGCGTCAGGACCCCGACCGAATCATGGTCGGAGAGATCCGTGACTTGGAAACCACCCAGATAGCTATTCAGGCGTCTTTGACCGGACACTTGGTGCTTTCCACCTTGCACACGAATGACGCGCCGACGACCATCACGCGTCTTATCGATATGGGTACCGAGCCCTTCCTTATCGGCTCCACCCTGCAGTGCGTCGTGGCTCAGCGACTCATTAGGAAGATCTGCCCCTTCTGCAAGGAAGAGTACACTCCGACTCCCGAAGAGCTGAAGAGACTCGACCCGCAGCATCCGGACGCCTACGGCGACGTCAAGTTTTACCGCGGCACCGGCTGCCCGCACTGCAACAATTCCGGCTACCGCGGCCGTACCGGCATCTACGAGATGCTGGAGATCAACGACGAACTGCGCGACATGATCAACGACCGCGCGCCTGCGACCGCTTTGCGCGACAAGGGCCGAGAGCACGGCATGCGTTCTCTCCGCGAGGACGGCATCCTGAAGATCAAACGCGGCATCACGACCATTTCCGAAGTCTGCCGCAGCACCATCGCCCACGGTTAATAAAGAAAAATTACAATTAATATTGATTTCATAAATCGGAGGAAATCATGAGCACTGCTCCAAAAAAGAAAAGCAAATTCGGTGACATCCGAATCGGCGGTCAGAAAAAGGCCACTGTTGCTGACATCGCGTTGTTCACGCGTCAGCTGGCTACGCTTCTCGACGCAGGTCTGCCCCTGGTCAGAAGTATCAGGCTTCTCCAGCAGCAGCAACCCCCGGGAACCCAGCTCGGTGCCGTTCTGAAAGAAGTCGTGGCCGGCGTGGAAAGCGGCAAAACCTTCTCGGACTCCCTTTCCAAGTTCCCGAAAGTCTTCGACGCCCTTTTCGTCAACATGGTCAGAGCCGGTGAGGCCGGCGGCGTCATCGAGACCGTACTTAACCGTCTGGCTGACTTCAGCGAAAAGAGTGAGAAACTGAAAAAGCGCGTGAAAGGCGCCATGACCTATCCTATCGTCATTTTGACCATCGCCATGCTGGTCTGCGTGCTCTTGCTGGTCTTCGTCATTCCTAAATTCCAGGGCATGTTCGAACAGCAGGGCAACAAGATGCCTTGGATCACCCAGACTCTTATCGACCTTTCCCACGGTTTGGTCAATATTTTCAAGAGCCCGATCAAGCTTGTCATCGTTGCGGCTGTCATCTTCGTCATCGTGACGCTCTGGAAAGCCTTCAAGCGTTCCAAAGGCGGCGCCTACATGATCGACCGCTTCCTCATCTCGGCCCCGGTCTTCGGCACCCTGATCAGAAAGTCCATCATCGCCCGCTTCACCCGTACCCTGGGTACGCTTCTTAACGCCGGCGTTCCCATTCTGCAGGCGCTCGACATCGTGAAAGACGCTGTGGGCAACCTGGTCGTCGCCAAAGTCATCAACAAGGTGCACGCCTCCATCAAAGAGGGCGGATCCGTTACGGAACCGCTGGCTGAGTCCGGCATCTTCGACGGCATGGTAACGGGTATGTTAAGCGTCGGTGAAGAAACCGGCACGATGGCCCCGATGCTTCTCCGTATCGCCGATACTTACGACGACGACGTGGACTCCGCGGTGGACAGCCTGTCCTCCATCATCGAGCCGTTGCTGATCGTCTTCCTGGCCTTGATCGTCGGTACCATCGTTATCGCAATGTTCCTGCCGATGACCGCCATGTTGAAAGGCGTCGGCGGCGTCTAATAATTTGGAACCGTTTCAAAATGAAAAGGCCGCTCATGTGCGAGCGGCCTTTTCTTTGAAGTGAGGAGAACATAATGAAGATCAAAATGGCAACGCCCCTTGTGGAGATGGATGGCGATGAGATGACCAGGATCATCTGGAAGCTCATCAAAGACATCATTATCCTGCCCAACATCGAGCTTAAGAGCGAATACTACGACCTCGGATTGGAAAACAGGGAAAAGACCGGCGACCAGGTCACAATAGACGCCGCGGAGGCTAACAAAAAGTACGGCGTGGCCGTTAAATGCGCGACCATAACGCCTAACGCCGACCGCGTGAAGGAATATTCGCTTACGAAAATGTGGCCTTCCCCGAACGGCACCATCAGGGCTATCCTCGACGGCACGGTCTTCAGAACGCCCATCCTCGTCAAAGGCCTCGTTCCGTACGTTCCCAACTGGAAAAAGCCCATAACCATCGCGCGCCATGCCTACGGCGACATCTACAAGAACAGCGAGATGATCGTTCCAGCCGGTTCCAGGGCCGAGCTTATAGTGACCGGTCCCGACGGATCTGAAACGCGCCAGATTATCCATGAATTCAAGGGCAGCGGCATCATCCAGGGCGTCCACAACACCGACGCTTCCATCGAGAATTTCGCCAAGACCTGCTTCGAGTTCGCACTGTATAAGAAGGAAGACCTCTGGTTCGCCGCCAAGGACACCATCTCGAAGAAATACGACCATCGCTTCAAGGATATCTTCAACGAGATCTTCGCGTCTTCTTACAAAGAGAAATTCGAGAAGGCCGGGATCACTTTCTTCTATACGCTGATCGACGACGCGGTGGCCCGCGCCATCAGGTCCGAAGGCGGCTTTATCTGGGCCTGCAAGAACTATGACGGCGACGTTTTCTCCGATCTCATAGCCACGGCTTACGGAAGTCTGGCCATGATGACGTCCGTTCTGGTCTCGCCCAGCGGCGCCTACGAATACGAGGCGGCCCACGGCACTGTCCAGCGTCACTACTACAAGCATCTCAAGGGCGAAACGACTTCGACAAATTCGGTCGCCACGATCTTTGCCTGGAGCGGGGCGCTAAGGAAAAGAGGGGAGCTTGACGGCAATACGGAACTGGTCTCCTTCGCCGACAAACTCGAAGCCGCCACGCTCAAGACTATCGAGGAAGGGTATATGACCAAGGATCTCTATCTTGTTTCCACGCTTCCGTATAAGCAGGCCCTTAATACTGAGGAGTTCCTTCATGCGATCGCCGCGCGCCTGGGTTAGTCTTGACTTTGAGAGGCGTATCTGATAGCATATTGAAACCATATTTTAAGAGGTTATGCGTTTCATCATCGTACTTCTGGTCCTGACGATCCTTGCGATCTTTGCGATCCTGACCTTCCAGCCCGCCAGCGTTGAGCTTAGGGAGCTTGAGAAGAAGGAAAAGGAAAAAGCTGCGGAAGCCGCCAGATTAAGGATCGAGAACGAGCAGCTCAAGAAGGAACTGCACCTCCTCAAATATGACAAATTTTACCTCGAAAAGTTCGCTAGGGAAAATTTCGGACTTAGCAAAACGAACGAGTTGATCTTCAAATTCGAATAACAAGTGCCGCGGGGTAGAGCAGTCCGGTAGCT
>JAFYIM010000209.1 GCA_017538635.1 bacterium | reverse complement strand
TACGTCCCCTTAGCCCAGCCTCTCGCTTACGCCATGGCGGAGGAATTCTGGAAAGACGGCTATGCGGCCATGGGCAAGGAAGGCATGTTCGCGGTCGAAGACTGCCTGAGGTATATGTCAAGCAACCAGTCGGCCTTGGGCGCCGGCATCGCGGGCTGGATCAAGCGCGAGCATGTGGGCGCCAACTTCATGTTCGGCACCTACGGCTTCGAATCCATGATGCTGGCGGAAGCGGGACAGCAGGCCGGCGCTTTCCAGATCGCCTGCACGCCGAGTTTTTATCAGGTGCCTTTCTTCATGGTCTCCTGCGACTATACGGTCTTCGGCGAAGAGTTCTACGCCGCCGGCGCCTACTTCAACCGGGACCCCGTGCTGACGGGAAGTCTGGTCGGACAGGACTATTCGAAATTGGTGCTTTTGATCCTCATCGTCCTGGGCAGCTTGCTGCTTACGATCTTCCAGAAATCCGACTACCTTCGTCTTTTGCTGCAGTGGTAAATTTGTATGAGTAAACGCAATGTTCTAAAGATAATCGCCTTCCTGGTCGGCTTGTACTTTTTCTTGGAGTACATCCTGCCGGAGAAAGTGGGCGGCGAATTCGACTCCTATGAAGTCGGAAGCCCTGTCTGCGTCGAAAAGGACGGGAAGAAGCTGCAGTTCTACGTCGGCAATTACTACAAGGGCCGCGGGATCATAGGCCGCATGGTCAAAAGCGCCGGAAAATGGAAAAAGGATCCCAAACCCTGCCTGCAGCGCTCACTCTTTTTGAAATTCGACCAGTACGGCTTGGTTGAGCCGGATTGTGCCATTACGCCGGAAGGCCTGACGCTCCTCTACCTCGGCCAGAACGAAAAGGAGCCCGTGCTCTGCTACGCCGTGAGCTCCGACGACGGCCAGAATTTCAAGAAGAAAGGCCCGGTGGTCCTTTCCACCAACGATGTCTTCAAAACTTTCGAGAACGCGCCAAACGGCCAGATTCCCGACCGCATCAAGAGTTTTGCCGCCGACTATAAGGGAGGCAATTGGGACGTTTACCTTTTCACCATGACTTACCGCGTCTGGCACGCGGCCGGGCCGGACCTTAAGCACCTGACTCTTGACGCCGTTCCTCTGGTGCCTTCCACCCTGACGGAAAAATCCCCCAACGCTTTCGACGTTTACAAAGAAGGGGACGCTCCGGTCCTCGTCTATGTCATGGACAGGGAGATCACAGAGTTCAGGAAGGCGGGGGACGGTTGGACGCCCAAGAGTTGGAAAGCGCCCGCCGGCAACGGCACGAACGACACAATTTACGCCGGCGGCAGAATGGACGTCAGCGACGGAATACTTTATCTCGGCACGAAAAAGATGCAGAAAGGCCGCCCCATCGATTCGCCTTACGAAACGACGCTCTGCGCGGTAAATTTGCGCGACAAAGGCGACGGCGAGCCCCTGGCTCCCGAGATGACGGTCTATAAGAAAGTGGGCGCTTCTCCAAGGCCGACGTACCTTTCCTACGGCACCGAGTGGGCCGGCAAGTTTTTGACGGTCGTGGGTTCGTTTGCGATCTTCATCGCCATGATAAACCTGATGCTTTTCCACGGAAAGAAGATCTACCAGAGCGCTTTGAACTACAACGCGCCCGTTGGCGAAGAGAAGCTTCCCGGCGGCGGCGCGCCCATGAGAAACTTTTTGAAGAACGCCGGCTACAGCGCGGTCTTTTTGATCTTCCTGGCCGTCATGATCGTCTGCGCCCTGAAGGGCCAGACTGACGAGGCGAAAGGCACGATCTGGAAGACCTCCTTCGACTTTTTGTTCAACGCCATTCAGGCGCCCATGGGCAGCGCGGTCTTCTCGATGATCACTTTCTACATGATCAGCGCGGCATACCGTTCCTTCAAGGTCAGGAGCCTGGAGGCCGGCTTCCTGATGGCGGCGGCCATCGTCTGCATGGTCGGCCAGATGCCGATCGGCGAGCTTTTGGCCTCGCTTGTTCCAGAAAGCTGGAAGCTCCTTCAGCTGCCATGGCTCTCATCTAAACTCCTGAGCGTCTTGAACGCCGCGGCCTACCGCGCGGTCCTCATTGGAACGCTGATTGGCAGCGTGGCGATATCTTTGCGAATCTGGCTCGGACTCGATAACAGCGTATATTCATCGGTGGATTAGTTATGGCTCCTGAAAACAAAAAACGCTCGCTTTGGGACAGGATCCAGTTCTGCGATCCCAGGATCCTCTACGCGCTCTTCGCCGTGGTCGTCATCGGTTTCGAAATGGTCCAGGTGAAGATGCCCGTGCCGAACCCCGTCTGGGTAGGCAAGCTTTATGACAGGATAGAAAGCCTGCCGCCCGACAAAGCGGTTCTTATTGACTGCGACTACGGCGCAGGCAACCGCGGCGAATGCGAAGGCCAGTTCAAGGCCGTAATCCAGCATCTCTTCGCCCGCAACATAAAATTCATGGTCGTGACCTGGACTACCAACGTGGAAGGCCAGAAGCTGGGGCGCCAGGTCCTGGACGAGGTCGCCAAAAAGATGAACAAAGTTGACGGCGAAGACTACGTCATGTTCCAGGCGATCGTCAACGCCGGCGGCGTGACGCTGCAAAGCTTAGCCAAGGATATCCACGGCTTCGTTGTCAAAGACATCAACGGGCGCGACCTCAACGAGATCCCGATGATGAAGAACTTCCGCTCCATCGCGGACGTTTCTCTAATTTACCGCGTGGCCTATTCCTGGGGCGGCATCCCCTGGATCGGCTTCGTGCAGTCCGTTTACGGAACGCCTTTGGCGGCGGGCTCCGCCGGCATCGAAAGCTCGACGGCTTATCCGTACCTCGACTCCGGCCAACTCTGCGGGCTCTTAGCTGGAGCGGCTGGCGCGGCGGCTTACGAGAAGCGCGTTATGGAAGCCGGCATCGTAGGGGAAACCGGCATCGGCACCAAGACCGTGAGCGTCCAGTCTTTCGCGACGCTCTTCGTGGTCGTTTCCATTCTCATCAGCAATTTCGCCATGTTCATGTCGAAACTGCAATCGCGCAAGGGAAAGGCATAAGGAGGGCTGATCATGTCAAAATTCACAGGTAAGATCTTCTGGATGATTCTTGGCGTACTGGTCCTCGGTCTGGCGATCTGGGGCGAATTCAGGGCCGGGAGCATGCCTTCCGTGGCCGCCAGGGTGAAAGACCTCGACCTTCCGAACCTCGGCGTTTACCGTTTGCAGACCTGGGTCGCGGCTCTTTCCTGTATCGCTGTTTACAGTTTCCTTTTCAAGGAAAATCCCTTCTACCGCTTCTTCGAGCACGCGCTGCTTGGCTGCGCCACCGGGTACAGCTGCGCCGTGGTCATGCGCCAGAACCTTTACAGCCAGTGGCTCGTTCCCATTAAGAAAGCCATTGTCAACGTGAGCCAGAACGGCTGGAGCGGCAGCGACGCGGCAACGATCGCTTTGATCTTCGCGGGCGTCATCGGATTGCTCTGGTACTTCCAGTACAGCAAAAAATATTTCTGGGTCAGCCGCATCGCCATGTGCATATCATTGGGCGCCGGCGCCGGGCTTGCTTTCAAGGACACTTTCAACCAGCTCATTCCCCAGATCACAGGCACTTTCAAGAACGTCTGTCCTTCGGAATATGTTATGCCGGGCGCGACGTTACTGGACCGCTTCTACGCCGGCTGCGAGAACGCCATTTTCGTTATCGGCACCGTCTCGGTCTTGATGTACTTCTTCTTCGCCTTCGGCAACAAGAACACGATCGTAAAAAGCAGTTCGAAGATCGGCCGCTGGTACCTTATGATCGCGCTTGGCGCCTTCTTCGGCAACACCTTCATGTCCAGGCTTTCCGCCCTTATTGAGCGCGTCCACTTCCTGATGGCGGAGTGGTTGCTTATTTCTCAGATGTAGCCGCTATTTGAGTATTTTTTTGACTTTTGCTACTATGTAAAGGCTTTGGAGGAATAAAGTATGATCGGACACAGCAACAACAGAATAGAGGCGGCCGTCGCCAACGGGACCGCTTACATAAAGATCTTCGGGCGCGGGACGTTCCAGACCGTTGCTGATTTCCGTGATTTTGTCAAGAAAAGCCTCGACGAGGGCCTGGGCGTATTCATCGACCTTGCGAGCTGCGAAACGCTGGACTCCACCTTCATCGGGACCTTGGTCGCCCTTTGCATGAAGTCGAAAAAAGAAGGCGAGAGCATGCTGAAGCTTTTCAACGTTTCCGATCATGTCAGGAACATTTTCACGACGCTCGGCCTCCAAAACATCCTTGACATCAGGGACGCTGTTCCCGGCGAAGGAGGCGACTATTCTCCCATCGCCAGCAAAGCCCATGACAAGGTCGAAATAACCGACCTTATGCTGGACGCTCACCTCACCCTTTCAAAAATAAACGAGCGCAACGCTGTGGAATTCAAGGACGTGGTCGAATTCCTCAAGCAGCAGCGTTGAATCATTTCCGAGGGCTTTCGCGATGAATTATCTTCCGATTGCCATTTCCGTTCTGCTGGCCTTTCTCTTCATTTACGCATTAGTGAAGGCGGCTCGCGCCAAAAGGCTGGCGAGGAAGGCTGAAAAGCACGCCGAGCGCGTCAAGGAAGCGGAAGAAAGTTTGGTCACGCTCTTCGGCCACGTCTCCCAAACGGTCAGGACGTACTTTGAGGACAAGAACGCCAACAGCGGGGAGCTGAAGGCCGCGCTTTTGAAACATTTCACCCTGTCCGCCAAAAAAAGTTTCGCCAGCGGCTGCGCCGCCTATTTTTCCTACGACAGGGAGCAGGGGACCCTCAGGCTTTCCGAGTGCTCCGGGCTTTTCCCGAGCTGCCTCGACATCAGCGAGGAAAAACTGAAGCTCGTGGCCGGCAACGACGCCAAGCTTCAGGAATATCTCAGAAACACTTCCTTCCCTCTGCACGTGACGCCTTTCGCTCCGGCCGTCGATCAGAAACGCGTCGTCGTTTTCGGAAGGAAGGAGTGCGAGGAAAAGGTGCGCTACAAAGTTTACGCCCTCTCAGGAATGCTCATTGTGCCGGTCCGCTCCCAGGGCGCCGTCACGGGCGTTCTGGTCATAGCCAACAAGGAGCGCAAAGCCCAGTTTGACAGCGAGGACATAGAGTTGGCTCGCGGCATGTCCGAGATCGTAAGCTGGACGCTCAACTACCTCGTTATGATCGAAGGCGTGAGGGAGAAGGCCAGCGTCGATTCCCAGCTTGAGACGGCCGCCAGCATCCAGAGCCATCTTCTGCCGAAATCGAGGGCGCAGATGGGGATCGTGGAAGCGGAGGCTTTCTACAAGACTGCTTACCGCGTGGGCGGGGATTACTTTGACTTCATCGAAGTGGACGAGGATCACTTGGGCATTCTGGTGGCGGACGTTTCCGGCAAAGGCATTCCGGCCGGGCTTGTCATGGCGTCCACCCGGGCTTTGATGTCTGCGCTCTCCAAGAACGTTCTTTCGCCCGCGAAACTTCTGACCGACCTCAACACGCACCTTATCCAGCTGATCCCCGAGGAAATGTTCGTCACGGCCTCTTACGCCGTCATCAACACAAAAACCGGCGAGATGCTCTGCGCGGAAGCCGGGCACGAGCCATTCCTGGCGGCCTTGGGGCATGAGCCGGTCGTAACTTGCGAGAACAGGGGCATGGTCCTCTCGATTCTTGAAAGCGATATTTTCAGCCAGTCCATCAAGGACACCGCCTATCAGCTCCAGAAAGGCGACATGGTCCTTTTCTACACCGACGGCGCCGTGGAGGCTTTGAACCGCAAGAAAGAAGAGTTCACGCGCGAAAGATTGTCCGTGGCCTTGGAGAACGCCAGAAATCTTTCCCCCTACGAAGCCCTCCAGTCGATCCAGGGGCGCCTGGCCAAATTCACCGAGGGTGAGCCGCCCTACGACGACGTCACGCTCGTAGCCGTCAAAATCAGTTAGCCCGGGGCGTCTTCCTTGAAGCCTTTGAACTGGAGCGTCTCCAGAATGTGCCGTTCCTCAATTTTTTCCGTATTGGCCAGATCCGCTATAGTGCGCGCCACTCTCAGTATCCTCGTGTAAGTCCTGGCGGAAAGGGCCATTTTAGTCACGGCGAACTTAAGCGCGCTTTCCGCTTCTTTGGTAAGCGGGCAGTATTTTTGCGCGGCGGCGCTGTTCAATTGGGCGTTCCGGCGAAATTTTACCTTTTTGTAACGTTCCAGCTGCAGGCTTCGGGCTCTCAGGCAGCGTTCCCTTATCGCCCGGGAATTTTCCGGCGCTTCCTTTCCGGTCAGTTCCTCGTAGGGGACGAACGGCATTTCCACATGCATGTCGATGCGGTCCATCAGAGGCCCCGAGATGCGGGCGCGGTAAGCTTCCACAACGCGGCGCGGGCATTTGCATTTCTTGACTGGATGTCCCAGGTATCCGCAGGGGCAGGGGTTCATGGCGGCCACCAGCATGAAAGAGGCCGGGAAACTGACGGAACCGGCTACTCTCACAATGTTGACGAAACCGTCTTCCAAGGGTTGGCGCAAAGCTTCCAGCACATTTTTGGCGAACTCCGGGAATTCGTCGAGGAAAAGCACGCCGTTATGGGCCAAAGACACTTCGCCCGGCTCGATCTGGAGTCCGCCGCCTATAAGACCGGAGAGGGAGACAGAGTGGTGAGGCGACCTGAAGGGGCGCCGTATCATCAATTTTATGTC
This sequence comes from bacterium, assembly GCA_017538635.1. The sequence continues at coordinate 2,901 of JAFYIM010000209.1, read as the reverse complement.
TTTAGGGACGAGGCCCTTTGCCGAATAGATCTGCATGCTCTCTATGAGTTCCTCTTCGCTAAGGGGAGGCAGGATCGTCGGCAATCTTCTGGCCAACAATGTTTTCCCTGAGCCGGGAGGTCCGAAGAGCAGAAGATTGTGGCCCCCGGCGGCCGCGATCTCGGCGGCCCTCCTGGCGGCGAGCTGTCCCTTTACCTCGCTGAAATCGCAGTCATAATCAAAGGAAGCCTCCAGCAGGAGATTGCGGTCAAAGATTACGGATGGGCTTTTTGCGGGCGCAAGATAAGCTTCCAGCGCCTCTTTGAAACTGCCGGCCGGGATAATGACGAGATCCTTTACCAGCGCGGCTTCCCTGGCGTTATAGCTGGGGACGATGAGGTAGCGGAAACCGAGCTTTTTGGCAGCCACGGCGCAGCTGATGACGTTCCTGACGGAGCGCAGGTTCCCATCCAGCGAGAGCTCCCCGATGGCGGCGATCTTGCTCTCGTTTGAGGATGGGTCAAGGTCTTTCTGGTGCCCGGACCAGGCGGCCAGGCAGAGCGCTATAGGCAGATCGAAAGCCGGGCCGTGCTTTTTCAGGTCGGCGGGCGCCAGGCTTATGATGATCTCGCCTTTGGGGTAGCGCAGCCCGGCGTGCACGATGGCGCTGCGGACTCTCTCTTTGCTTTCCCTGACGGCGGTGTCTGGAAGGCCGATAATGGAAGTCGATTGTTTGTCATCCTCCAATTCCAGGCCGTATTCGCTGTTAGCTTTGTCGAAGATGTTGACCTCGATGGTAACGAGCCGGGCCTGGGAGCCGTAGGAGGCGAAAGAATAAGCTTTTGTAAGCATATTGATGCTGATTTTGTTGGGGGCAGGCTAGGGTAATTTTAAAACTTTGGCCGGGGAAAAAGGAAGCTTTTTCCAAAACGCTAGCAATACTTGTGGAAACCGAAAGATGCGTTGACACTATCCGTCTTAAATAGTAAAATCTATAAATAATGTAATCCCATACCTAAAAGGAGTGACTATGCCCTACAAAGCCCAGATCAAAGAGCTGCAAGTCAGCATGCAGAAGGCCCTGGACCACCTGACTTACCAATTCAAGGAGATCAGGACCGGCAAGGCTTCCCCCGGCCTCGTCGAGGACATCAAGGTCGAATACTACGGCGCCATGACGCCCATCAAAAGTTTGGCCAACATCACGGTCCCGGAGCCCAGGACGCTGAAGATAGAACCGTTTGATGTCAACAGCGTGCAGTCCATCTGCCGCGCCATCCAGGCTTCGCCTATCGGCATCACCCCTGTGGACGACGGCCGCGTCATCAGGCTGCCCATGCCCGAACTGACGGAAGAGCGCCGCCGCGACCTTACCAAGCTGACCAAAAAGTTCAGCGAAGAGACGAAAGTCAATCTGCGCAACCTGCGCCGCGACACGATAGAGAAGCTGAAAAAGATGGAAAAGGACAAAGTCCTGACCGAAGACCAGCGCAAGCAGGGTGAAAAAAGCGTGCAAGTGGAAACCGATAACTTCAGCAAGAAAGTCGATGACCTGGTCAAGGCCAAGGACACCGAGATCATGACGCTGTAAAAATTTAAGGAGAAAAAAATATGGCATTGAACGTTGAGATCTCTCCCCGCAAAGGAGGAGGACTTGTAGTGGCGCCGCAGGGGCGTCTTGACAGCGTAACGGCTCCCGACTTTGAAGTGGCCGTTGACGGTGTTTTGAAAGATAAGGTGAAGGTCATCATCCTAGACCTTGGCAGTGTTGATTTTCTCTCCAGCGCCGGCATCAGAGTGATCTTCAAACTGCAGAAAGGCGTTTTGGGAAACCGCGGCGTGGTGGTCGTCAGCAAGCCGCAGCCTCAGGTCGCCAGAGTCTTGGAAATAGTGCGCGCCATGCCCAAGGAACAGATCTTCGAGAATACGGAAGAGGCTGACAAATATCTTGCGGCGATCCAGGAAAAGGAACTTGAAAGAGTGGCCAGCGCCAAAAGCGCCGAGACTGTCGTGGGCACGAACCTCAAGGTGGAAGTTACGCCCAGAAAGGAAGGCGGCGTGATCATTTCCCCGACGGGACGTCTTGACACTGTCACTGCTCCGGAACTTGAAGCCGTTGTGGACAAGATCCTCTCTGAAAAGATCTGCATCGTCATTTTGAACATGGAAGGCGTGACTTTCATCAGCAGCGCCGGCATCAGAGTGATCTTCAAGCTTCAGAAAGGCATCCTGAAAGAGAAAGGCGTCGTCATCGTCAGCAAGCCGCAGCCCCAGGTGGCGAAAGTTCTGGCGGTGGTGAGAGCCCTGCCGAACGACAAGATCTTCGAGGACATCGAAGCGGCCGACAAATATCTCTCCATGCTTCAGAAAAAAGAGCTTGAAAAGCTGGCTTCCCAGGCGGTCGATAAAATGACCGAGGAACCGAAGGTCACGGAGAACGACAACCTCAAGATCACGGTGACGCCCAGGGAACCGAGGGGCTACACCATTTTCCTGAAGGGCCGCTTAGACAGCATCACCTCCCCTGATTTCGAGAAGACCGTCGATACGATCATTTCCGCGGAAGCCAAGATCATCATCCTGAACCTGGCGGAATTGGAATTCCTCTCCAGCGCCGGCATCAGGGTCATCTTCAAACTCCAGAAAGGCGTCCTCCAGAAGAAAGGCGCGGTGGTCATCAGTAAGCCGCAGCCCCAGGTCGCCAAAGTTATCGAGATCATCCGCGCCCTGCCCAAGGAGCAGGTCTTCGCCAGCGACGAGGAAGCTGACCAGTACCTGGCCAAGATACAGCGTCAGGAGCTCGGAGAAGAGTAACGGATGCCCGACTACGGCTTTGTGAGAGTCTGCGCAGTCGTTCCCAAGCTTGCTTTGGGAGACTGCGCGAAAAACGCCGCTTTTCACCTGGACTTCGCAAAGGAGGCC
>JAFYIM010000208.1 GCA_017538635.1 bacterium | reverse complement strand
GATTGTCAAGATATCCGAAGGGGGTGAACTCGTATCGGGGAGCCTTCATGGGAATGATCGTGAGTTATTTGTTCAAGGCGGCGATCACTTCGATCTCGATAGCGACGCCTTTGGGAAGATTGGCCACTTCCACGCAACTTCTGGCAGGCGCGGTCTCCGAGGGAAAGCATTCCCCATAAACGGCGTTGACCGCTGCGAAATCGTTGATGTCTGACAAAAAGACCGTCGTTTTGACCACGTCTTCAAAGCTTAGGCCCGCGTTTTCCAGAATGGCGCCAAGATTCTTAAGCGATTGCCTGGCCTGGTCGGCGGCCGGTCCTTTCACGAGTTCGCCGGTCTCCGGGATGATGGGGATCTGGCCGGAAACGAAGAGGAATCCATTGGCTTCAACAGACTGGTTGTAGGGGCCGATAGGCGAGGGGGCTTTTTCGGTGTTTTTGATCGTTTTGCTCATTTTTTTATCCTTAATGCTTAATGTTATCTCAGGAAATATTCGTAGGCGGGATTGTTCTTTTCAAGCGTGTAAGAGTAGCCAAGGCCCTCTAAGAACTCTTTCAGTTTGTCCTTGTCCTCAGGGGGGACGGCCAGACCTAAAAAGACTCTGCCGATGCTGGCGCCGAGGTTGCGGTAATGGAACATCGTGATGTCCCAGCGGCTGCCCATGGCGTCCAGAAATTTTCTTAGAGCGCCGGCCCTTTCCGGGAACTCGAACTGGAAGAGCATCTCTTCGGAGGCAAGATTGGCGTGTCCGCCCACCATATAGCGCACGTGCGTCTTGGCAAGCGAATTTCCTGTCATGTCAACGATCTCGTAGCCAAGGCCGTTGAGCTTGGCGTAGAGTTCCTCGCGCTTTTGCCCAGCCCCCAGCATGATGCCGACGAAGACGTAGGCTTTGCTGTTGTCGGAATGGCGGTAGTTGAACTCCGTCACGTCGTGCCCGTCGATGGCGGAGCAGAAAGCGCGGAAAGAACCCGGCTCTTCTTTTAGTTTCGCGGAGAAGAGGATCTCGCCTTCGGCCATTTCGGCCAGCTGTGAGACGACTCTCAGCCTTTCAAAGTTGATGTTTGCGCCGGACAATACGGTCGCGAACACTTTGTCCTTGGCTGCAGTCTCTCGGATATATTTCTTCATGCCGGCCAGGCCGACGGCGCCGGAAGTTTCGGAAATGGCCCTGGTGTCGTTGAAAATGTCCCTTATGGCGGAGCAGATCTCCTCCTGGGTGACCGTGATGCAGCCGTCGAGGTTGTCTTTCAGGATCTCGAAGGGAAGAGCGCCCAGTTGTTTGACAGCCACGCCCTCGGCGAAAAGATCGACTTTGTCCAGGACGACTCTTTTTCCGTTGTCAATGGCGGCCTTGCAGCAGGCGCAGCCCTCGGGCTCCACCGCGAAGACTTTCACTTCCGGACGGAAGGTTTTGATGTAAGAGGCCATGCCGGAAATGAGACCGCCGCCGCCCACAGGAATGAAGACGGCGTCAAGCTCTTCAGGATTCTGCCTCAAGAGTTCCATGGCGATCGTTCCCTGGCCGGCGATGACGTCAGGATCGTCGTAGGGATGGATGAAGGAAAGCCCTTTCTCTTTCGCCAGATCAAGCGCATAGGCGCAGGCTTCGTCGAAATTGTCGCCGTAAACGACGACTTCCGCGCCAAGCCGGCGCACGTTGTTGACTTTTATGGTGGCTGTGGGCTTCGGCATTACGATAGTGGCCTTGCAGCCGAGCCGGGAAGCGGCCAGCGCCACGCCCTGGGCGTGGTTGCCGGCGGAAGCGGCGATGACGCCTCTTTTCAGTTCTTCTTTCGCGAGGGAATGGATCTTCTGGTAAGCGCCCCTGAGCTTGAAGCTGAAGACTTCCTGCTGGTCTTCGCGTTTTACCAGAATCGTGTTGCCGAGTTTGGCGGAAAGGATCGCCATTAGATCAAGCGGCGATTCCTTGGCGACTTCATAGACGGGAGTCGCGATTATCTTTTTAACGATCTCTGAAAACATTTTAATTACGCTTTTTTTGTTTGCCTTTTCAGCCAGGATAAGTAGAGGTCAAGCCAGTTGTCGGTCGCCTTGCCGCAAGGTCTTGACCCGAAGCCGTGCCCGCCTTCCGGATAGATGTGGCATTCCAAGGGAAGCTTCTTTTTCAACAGAACCTTTTCGTAGGCCGTAAGGCTCGGGAAGTAGGGGTCGTCGCTGGCCTGAAGAAGGAAAGTCGGCGGATGCGCTTTGGTAAGAGGGAAGCGGGGCTTTTCCTCAAGGTAGGCCGGATATATCAAGCCAAGGTTGTCTGGCCTGGCGGATACTGAATCGATCTCATCTCCAGGCTCATAGGGGACTTTATCGTAGCTTCCGGCGCACATAGCGGCAAGGTTTCCGCCGGCCGAGAAGCCCATTATGCCGATAGCGTCTTCCCTGATGCCGAATTTCCCGGCATTGAACCTAAGATACCTGACAGCGCGCAGGGCGTCACAGAGGGCGGCAGTGCGCTGTTTGGGTACGCGGTACTTCAGGACGAAGGCCGAGACGCCGTGCTTTGAGAGATACTCCGCGATCTCATAGCCTTCGTAGTCGATGCACAAAAAGTCATAGGCTCCGCCCGGGCATACGATGACGGCAGGCGAGGCCTTTGACTTAGCTGCGGATGGGAACGGAGTGAGGGAAGGATAGTTGATGCCCGTGATCAGAGTTACCGGGGCGTCATCTGGTACGTGCCTCTCGATCTTCGAGCGGTATTTCCTTTGCGGCACCTTTTCATCGGGCCACAAAAAGATAGGTTCTGACGATGCTTTTTCTTTCATAAAATCATTCATTTTTAATTAAGATATTTTATCAAAAGGCTCCCCCTTTGGGCAATAGTGTCCGTATGAAAGACTGGTTTGCTTACGGATAGGCGCTTTTGCTATAATCATTAGATAAAATTTAAAACTAAAGTACAGGTGAAAATATGGAAGAACAAGTCAAGAAGATCCTGGATGAAAAAGTCATCCCTCTCCTTCAAACTCACGGCGGTTCCTGCGAATTCGTGGGGATAGAGAACAACGTGGTGAAAGTCAGGCTGCAGGGCGCCTGCGGACACTGTCCCGGCGCGATCATGACTTTGAGAGGCTTCGTCCTTAAAGTTCTTCAGGAAGACATCCCCTCTATCGAGGACGTTATTAACGTTCAGTAAGGGCTAAGTGAAATTCCTCATCATAAAGCCGAGTTCCCTGGGCGACGTGGCCTGCGCCATGCCGGTCGTGGCGCTTATCAAGAAGCGCTATCCTGACGCCTCCGTGGATTGGCTTGTGAACAAGGAATACGCAGGCCTTGCCAAGGCCGCCGGCGCCGACAGGGTGCTCGTTATAGATCGTCAGGCCTGGAAGAAACTTTCCGCCTGGCCGAAAGCTCTTTTCAATTACCTGGGAGTGGCTGTGAAGCTGCCCTTCCAGCGATACGATTACGCCATAGACCTTCAGGGACTGCTGAGAAGCGGGATCTTCACGGCGCTGGCCAACGCCAAAACTGCCATCGGTTTTGCGGACGGCAGGGAAGGTTC
>JAFYIM010000207.1 GCA_017538635.1 bacterium | reverse complement strand
GCAGCCGTCCTGGGCTTTGATGAAAAGCCTGTTCCTTTCCAGGCGGACTTCCGTGGGAAGATCTTTTGGCAGAGCTTCTATCGCTTCCACTAGCTCGCTTTTGCCCTTTATGATCCTGCTCGGTTCGGGGAAGGGCTCGTGCTTTTCCGCCACGTTGGCCCAGCAGCCGTAGATCCAAAGATCAGCGCTCGGATTCTGCTTTTTCAGCTGCCTCGCCAGTTTCCTAAGGTCGGCGTCCGCCTTACTTGTCACCGTACAGGCCGTCAGAAGAAAAAGGTCAGCTTCCTTCGCGTTTTTCGTCAAAGTCCACCCTCTGGCGCAAAGAAGTGTTTCCGCCTCCAAGTTGTCGCAATAACTTATTTTGCAACCCAGCGCATGAGTGTAGACTTTTGGCATTTATTTTATCTGCAACAGTTCCGCGATCTCGGGACGAATGAATTCCTCGGGGACCGGCATGCCTTTCTGCCGCATTTCCCTCACTTCCGTGCAGGTCAGGCTGACGTAGTCTCCGCTGGAATGCGGGCAGGTCTTGGCCGTGACCATCGCGCGGCACTTTTTGCAGTAAACGACCTTGTCGAAGAACATCGGCTGGATGCCGAGCTCCATCGGGCCGAAGAATCTGAAGATCCTGGTCGTGTCAATGTCGTTGTAATAATCTTTCCAGCCGGCGTGGTCGTAGCCGACAATGAAATGCGAACAGCCGTAGTTCTTGTGCACGATGGCGTGCAGAACCGTCTCCCTCGGGCCCGCGAAGCGCTGGGTGGTCGGGAAGACCGCCAGCTGCACTCTCTCTTCGGGCAGGTAGTTCTCGATGAAGGTCTCGTAGCACTTCATCCTGATGTCGGCCGGAACGGCGTTCTCGTGCGGAGTCGTTCTAAGGGGATGCAAAAAGAGGCCGTCGCAGAGCTCCAGGGCCGTCTTGATCATGTACTCGTGGCTTCTCAAAATAGGATTGTGCGTCTGGAAGCCCACGATGCGGCTCCAGCCGCGCTCCTTGAAGATCCTTCTCGTCTGGGCCGGCGTCATCAGGTGCGTGTCGAGGACGTCCTCGGCGGGACGGTTGATAACGTCTATAGGCCCGGCCAGAAGCACGTCGCCTCTCTCTTCCAAAAGATACTTGACGCTAGGATGCTCCGGGTTGGTCGTTCGGTAAATTTTCGCCAGCTCGAGATCCTTGTTGACTTTGAATTTCTCCGTCAGATGGAGAATGGCCAAAGTCAGGCCGGTCTTGTCTTTCAGCGCGATGTGTCCGAAAACGTCGAACTCGTCGGCTCTGTCAGGGTGTACGCCCAGGACAATGGGGATGGGCCAGGGCAGGCCGTTGGGCAGGCGCATCTTGTTCAGAACGCTGGTGTAGTCCTCCGAGCCCATGAAGCCCTCAAGCGGGCTGTAGGCGCCGTCCGCGATCATCATTACGTCGTAGACTTTGCGTTTGTCAAGCGTTATGCTCGGAAGTGAATCCGCTTTTTCCTGCCAAAAATCCCGCCGCGCCCCGGTAAGGACGCGATTAATTAATTCATTGCCGTGAGGCGCGATCTGGTAGTGCATAATTTCTGTCCAATTGTTGGTTGGTTAATCGTTTTCGATGTAGTGGCAGCCGCTGCTCTTGTGGTTTAAGATGGCCGAGTATAGTACGATCATGGCGGCCTGAAGGCCGTTGCGCAAACCTATGACCGTGTCCGTCAGGGCTGCTCTTCTGTAGAACGTTTCCGTTTCGTTCTGCAGTTCCCTTAATATCAGCTTGGCGCGGTGCAGCCTTTTGGGGCTCCTGACCAAGCCTACGTAGTTCCACATGGTCTGCCGGATGGTCATCCAGTCCTGCTTTATCATGGCGGTCTCCACCGGCTCGTTCTCCTCTTTCCAGCTGTCGATGACAGGGAAGGCCCAGTCCTTCTTTTCCGCGACTCTTTTCGCAATGTCCTCGCCGGCGCAGGCGCCCCAGATGACCGCTTCGAGAAGACTGGTGGAGGCAAGCCTGTTGGCGCCGTGGATGCCGGTGCAGCTGACTTCGCCCACCGCCCTGAGACGGTCGATACTTGACCTGGCCTTAAGATCGACCAGCACGCCGCCGCAGGAATAGTGGGCGGCCGGGACGATCGGGATCGGCTCCTTGGTGATGTCTATGCCGAACTGCAGGCAGTTCTGGTAGATGGTGGGGAAGCGTTCTTTCAGCCATTCGGGATCCTTGAAGGAGATGTCTAAGTACATGCAGTTCTGCTGCTCTTTGAGCATCTCGTGGTGGATGGCGCGGGCGACGATGTCCCTGGGCGCCAGGGAAGCCATTTCATGGTAGTGCTCCATGAAGGTTCTGCCGTGGCGGTCTTTCAGGATCGCGCCTTCGCCCCTTAAGGATTCCGTTATGAGGAAATTTTTCGCGCCTTCCAAGTACAGCGTCGTCGGATGGAACTGCACGAACTCCATGTTGAGGAGCCTGGCGCCGGCTCTGTAAGCCATGGCGTAGCCGTCGCCGCGGGCGCTCTCGTTGTTCGTCGTGTGCAGATAGATCCTGCCGATGCCGCCCGTCGCCAGGACGGTCTCCTTGGCGTAGATCTCGATGATCTCGTGCGGCTTATTTAAAAGCACATAGGCGCCGAAGCACTCCGTCGGCTTGTAAAGGTCCTGGGGATTCCTGGAATGGTGCGTATTCGTCAGAAGTTCGATGGCGGTCGCGTTCTCCAGGATCGTAATGTTGGGGTGCTTTTTGATCGTGTCGAAAAGGCAGTGCGCGATGTCGTAGCCCGTTTTGTCGCGGCAGTGCGCGATCCTCGGCTCGCCGTGGCCGCCTTCCCTCGTCAAATCGTAGCCCTCTTTCCCTTCGTCGAACTTGACGCCCGAACGCTGGACCAGCCATTTGTCGACCAAACCGGGGCCGACTTTGGTGAGATGGTCGACCGCTTCCTGCCAGCAGCGGCCGCAGCCGGCGGTCTGGATGTCTTTGGCCAGTTCCTCAGGCGGCAATTTCCCTTTGTAGATGATGCCGCCCTGAGCCCTGACTGTTGATGTGTCCTCAACGCCTTCCTTCCTGGAAAGTATCACGACTTTGCAGCCGTTGTCGGCCGCCGCCAACGCCGTCACCGCGCCGCCAACGCCGCAGCCGATGATGAGAACATCCGTTTCGTAATTTTTATCCAACATATCTTAATTATAGCAAGATTGTCCTGTTTAGGGAAATTTCCAAGGCCTGGAGAATTTTGGGAAGATCGGAGCTTATGTTCCGCTCCGGACTGAGGTGCAGAAGAACTATGGGCCTTCTTTCCAATTTTTGACTTTCATTCCTCAGCGCGCGGTAATAGGCGCCGTTGCAAAGGAAGAGGCCGGAAAAATAGGAGATCTGGGTTGGAAGGCCCTCTTTAGCCATAGCGTCACTGAGCTTCTCCACGTCCCAGGTCGAAAAGTAGGCCGCCTTGCCATCATGGGATATCAGATCCCCCTGGCAGCGCACGTCGCTGTTGTCAAGGATATTGGTCCCCTGGGCGTTCACGGCGAGCTTTTCTATTTTGTGCGTCTCGCCGCGGCCGTTTCCAAGAATAACGAGGGCGTCAAAATCCTCTTTTGTCAGATTCGCGACAGCGTCGTCTATTTTTTCCCAGGAGACCGGAAGCAGGCGCGCGGGATATTTTCCGTTTTTGGACAGAAGTTCGTACGCCTCTTTCGAAAGACACTTCTCCTCGTCCCTGAAGAAATCAAAGCAGGCAAAAAGCATTTTTCACCGCCAGACGATCTTTTTTATTTCCGGGAAAATATTCTTCACCTTTTCTTCCACCATCTTTCCCATGGTCATTTTGAGCTCCTTGCGCCAAAGCGAACTTTTGACCTTGACGTAGAGTATCCCGCCGTTGACTTCCTCCGGCTCGGTGTGGCAGGCGAGGTCAATTCCTACGCAATCAGGCCAGGCGTTCTTTACTTTCAGAAGCGATCCCTTTTTAGAATCCAGGATCTTGTCAAGGAAAACGTCTATCAGTTCGTCGCTTTTTTGGAAGGGCAGTTTTTTCATTTCGCTCATAGATGAGAAAACCGCCTTGCGGCGGTTCTCATTCGCTTTGATTAGAAAGTTTTTCCTTAGAAGCGCATCGGCATGATAATGCTGATGAAGTTGTCCGTCGTCCTGATGACAGTCGGGCTTATGGGATTGATGACGTCCATCGTAACTTCCGTCTCGTCGATGTTCCTGAAAACGTCGAGGAGGAAAGTCGGATTGAAGGAGATGTCCATCGGTTCGCCGGCGTATTCGGTCTCAAGTTCGGAACTGTTTTCGCCGATGTCCGCAGTCTGGGCGGAGACTTTCATTTTTCCGGAGGCCAGGCTCAGTTTGACCACACCCTGTTTGTTCTTGTCAGTCACGACGGAAGCGAGTTCGACCGCGTTGGAGAAATCGCCGGCGTTCAAAGTCAGGGAGAAAGTCTTGTTTTTCGGCAGGACCTGTTTGTAGTCGGGATAATGGCCGTCCATCAGACGCGCGACAAGAGTATTGCGGCCGACTATTATCTCAACCTGAGAAGAAGAGAAACGCATAGAGACGGGGTCGTCGCCGACCAAGAGTTGCTGCATCATGCTGATGGCTTTGATGGGAATGATGATCTGGCTGACCTTTTCAGTTCTGATCTCGGGAACGGTGTATTTCGCAAGTCTTCTGCCGTCGGTGGCCACAACGTCAAGCTGTTCTCCAAAAGAGAAGCAGATGCCGTTCAATATGTAGCGCTGTTCATCATGGCTCATAGCGTAGCCGGTGTAGCGCAGCATCTTCGAGAATTCTTTGGCGGGAATGGAAACGGATTCGCATTCACTAAGAACGGGGAAGGAGGGAAAATCAGCAGCGGCCACGCCTCTCAAGTTACATTTGATCCTTTCGCCGGCCGTGATCTTGATAACGTTGTTGTCGTCAACTTCCACGCTGATCTGGGCGACGCTTTTGATCTTCATCAAAGTGTCTCTCATATAGCGGACGGGAACAGTGGTCTCGCCTTCGCTTTCCACGGAAGCTTCAATGGAAGTTTTTATGGTTATATCAAGATCCGTTCCGGTAAGCTCAACGGAATTTTCTTTCGTGCGGATCAGAATATTGGCTACTATTGGGAAAGCCGGTTTGTTTGAACAGACTGGCTGCAGAAGCTGCACGGCGTCGCGCAGATCAGAAATGGCGCAAGTGAATTTCATAATTATGAATTTGGTATAGAGGTTAATTTTTTAGGTAATGTATTTTACCATATTTCACCTTTCTTTTTCCTGTGCGTAATTTTTTTCCTACCAGTCACTACACAAAGAACTATTAAAAATCACTTATAAATTTATTAATTGATTATT
>JAFYIM010000206.1 GCA_017538635.1 bacterium | reverse complement strand
GGCGTGGCGTTCCTTGAATTCCTTGGCGTCCTCCGTTAGATCGATAGCGGAAGCTATGCGGCTCATGCATATGGCGTTCAGGGCCATCTGCGAACTCATGTCGATCCAGTCCATCTGCTTGTTCCAGGAATAGAGCGGATTAGCCGCCACCGCTTTTCCGAAATGATCGTCCAAGAGCCAATATTCCGGCTTGAACTGGATGCCGTTTTCGATGTCGTCTTTCCAGTTTTCCGGCATCCTCGGAAGGTTGTCCATGCCGCAGCCCAGAGCGTCGCCGAAGTAAAGTCCGTCCGGCTGGCGGTAAGTCTTTTCACAGAAGAGATAGAACTTCTTTAAGTTTGGCCAAACTTTTTTTAGACGCTCTTTATCCGTCTTGCCGTTAATGTAGAGCTCCCACTCCGCCCAGGAGAGCAAAGGCGGATTCCAGGAGATCGGGTGGCAGCCGTTCCAGGCCGGCTTGCCGTCATAAGAGAATTCGCGGCAGATGGAGCCGTCCTCGCCCTGGAGATTGTAGAAGTTGTCCAAGGACGTGGTGACAGGCAAACTCATATCGTACTTGGCCCACATGACGCAGAAGCAGGTGTCCCAGACGAAAAGGCCCGAGAACCCGCCGCCCGTAGCCAAACGGGGCAGGATCTCTCTTTTGGGAGGATTGTTCTTGAGGGCGTTCTGCCCCTCCTCCATTTTCTTCTTCGCGATCTCAAAGGCGGCGTTGTAAAATTTTTCCTTGAGTTCCTTGCTGAATTCGCCGTTCACGACTTTTTCCGTGTCGGCCACGTAATTGGTAAAAACTGCCATTGAAGTTCCCGTCCAGATGATTAAAAGTAAGAGCGGAAGAAAGCGCATATTTATTCCCATTTGTTCGTCACGGCGCTCTTCATTTGACCTTTCTCGTCGTAATTGAATTTGACCGTCAGTTTGTTGGCGTTGTCTTTCATTTCCCAATCACCCACGCGCAGGCCGCCTTTCATTTCACCCTTAAGTTCCGAGCCGTTCTCGGGGTCTATAAGCTCCCAGATGCCGCAGCGCTCACCCTTTTTGAAGCCGCCCTTGGAGATGACGGAACCGTCCGGCGCGTACATGTAGCTGGGGCCTTCCTGGAGGCCTCCTTTGTAGCAGGTCGTGGCGGCCAGATATCCGTTGGTGCCGTACTGGGTCCAGATACCCTCCTCCTTGCCGTTAACGTATGAGCCCGTGCCGGCCAGCGCGCCGTCCTTGTGATAGCGCTTCCATTCGCCGGTCGCCATGCCTTTTTCATCGAACTCGCCCTCCGAGGAGCGCTTGCCGTTCTCGTGGTAATAGACCCAGAAGCCCACCCTGAGATCGTTTTTCATCTCGCCTTCGGCTTTTACTCTGGTGTTGGGATGGAAGAAGTACCAGTAGCCGACCTTCTTGTCTTTCACCGTGAAGCCGTGGACCAAAAGATTGCCGTTGGGATAATTGGCGGAGACTTCCTCCGCGCCTTCCGGGGGCGCAACAGGCTTAGGCATGCGCATCTCAGTCTGCATCGGCGCCTTCATCTGAGGCTTTTTAGATTCGGATTCAAGGAGCAACGACGCCGCGTCGAAGTCTTCCCTTTTAGGCGCTTTCTCTGCGAAAACGCCCAGAGCGCAGACGATAAGAAGTAATGTTAAAAGCTTATTCCTCATAACCGTCGAAGAGCTGTATTTCGTTAAAGCGGGATCGCTGCCAGTTCAGCGTTTGGATGCACTGAAGCTTAACTTCACTCACTTCCTGCCTGTCGAATTTATAAACGTATTTTTCCTTGGTGGCCCTGTGGTCGTCCTTTTTGCCAACTTCTTTCCATTCGCCGTCAGGTCCTTTGACGCTGACAACGAAACGCTGCCAGTCGCTTCCGTCGCTGAAGGGATAGATCACGACCGTGTCGGCTTCCTTGGGCTCTTTCATTTTGACGATCGCTTCGCCTTCGTTCTTCTTGTAGGATTCCCAGCCGTTGTGGCGGTTAATCAGACCGTCCGTCAGATAGTAGCCGTCGCAGTCCAGATAGCATTCCGCTTCCACGGGCTGATGATAAGCAAGGTTTTTCACTCTGGGATCATAAGTCGTGAAGATGCTGGCCGGCAGGCCAACACTGTTTCTAAGGTTCGGCTGATCCGTCAAACCTCTGCCGTAGCTCACGTATTTTATCTCCGGCAGCTCGGCGCTCGTCAAAGTCACTTCGTTCTTGCCGGTGATCTCGGCCGCGGCGTCCACAAATTTGCCGTCGGGGCCGGCGACCTTGAAGAGGTCGGGATCCTTGCCGTCAGCGGTTTTCAGTCCGTCGTAAACATTGCTGAAATAAACTTTCGCTTCCGCGTTGCCAAGTACGACCTTCTGCATCACAGGGCTGTAGGGCTTCAGATCCTCGTAGCCGTAAACTTCCTTGAGCGCGAGATTGCTTAACCTCTCGGTCAGCTGGCGTTTCTTTTTCGGGTGAATGTCGCCAAGATCGTCAACCAGGTCGTAGGTCAAAGCTATGCCGGTCTTGGGAATGTCCAGGGCTTTCATTTGGGCGTCTATGATGTCCGGCCTGTTCTGATACACCCCCGAGTGCGCCCAAGGCGCGATCTGGACGTAATAGAAGGGCAATTCCTCGCCCCACAGTTTGCGCCAGCCTTCCACCAGGGCGTGCATCTTGTAGTAATACGCGCGGGCGCAGGCGCGCTCAATGACTTCGTATTCGCCCTGGTACCAGAGGAAGCCTCTTACGGTGTAGGGAACCAAGGGCGCGATCATGGCGTTGTAGATGACGCAGGCGTCGCCGGAACCGGGATCTTCCGGGAAAGAAGGCGGGTACTTGATCTCGTTGTGGCCCTTAGCCATTTTGTCCTTGAGATCATTGATCCAGTTCTGGGAATTCTGCACGAACCACCTGGCTTTGTCGAGGTACTCTTTCCTCTCCTTGTAGAAGGTGTCCGAATTGCCTTTCACTTCGGGATACTCGTCGAAAACTTCCGGCGGGATGTAAGCTCTGATGGGCGTGCCGCCCCAAGAGCTGTTGATAACGCCGACGGGCACGTCGAGCTCGGCTCTCAATCTCTGCGCGAAGAAATAAGCGATGGCGCCGAAACCGTTGAAGGCTCCCTCACGCACAACTTCCGGAGAACAGACTTTCCAGGTCGCGTCGATATCGGTGGCGACAAGATACCTCGCCCTCACCTTCGGCTCGAAAACTCTGATCATGGGATCGGTGGCGTTCTTGATCTCTTCTTCCGCGTTCTCCACGGCGCCGAGTCCCATCTCCATGTTGCTTTGCCCGGAGCAGAGCCAGACTTCGCCGACCAACACGTCCTTGTAT
>JAFYIM010000205.1 GCA_017538635.1 bacterium | reverse complement strand
GTGCCGCCCGGCTTGAGCGCGCCTCTTTTTTCCGCGTCTTCTATCATGGCCAGACCGACCCTGTCCTTAACACTGCCGCCCGGATTGGCAAGCTCTAATTTAGCGTAAAGCGCAACATCTTGTGGCAGATCGAAACGGCTAAGCTGCACCAGCGGCGTGTTGCCTATGGCTTTTTGATAAGAAGTGTAAAGCATTTTTTCCTCTTTATTTTGCTGCTTTCTTTATGGCGAAAACCAGATCGCCATATATGTCATCAACGTCTTCTATTCCAACGGAAAGGCGGATGAGGCGATCTGAGATGCCGATCTTTTTCCGTATCTTAGCGGGAATTGAGGAGTGGGTCATGGAGGCAGGATGGCAAATCAGCGATTCCACCCCTCCCAGAGATTCTCCCAACGTTATGAGACGCAATGATTTGAAAAAGATACGCTCATCGCAATTTTCTTTCAATTCAAAAGAAATGATCGCTCCGCCGCATTTGGCTTGACTGAGCTGGATCTTACGACTTTGCGCGTCGCTAAGCAGCGGATACAATACTTTTGAGACCAGTTTGTTTTCCGCTAGTTTTTCAGCTATTATCTCGGCGTTTTTCACGTGCCTTTCCATTCGAACCGCTAGCGTTTTTATTCCGCGGATAAGAAGGAAAGAATCAAAAGGGCCAAGCACGCCGCCTGTCGCGTTCTGAACAAACGCCAGGCGCTCCGCCAGATCAGTTTTCTTTGTTACAACCAGACCGGCTACTAGATCGCTGTGGCCGCCGAGATATTTTGTAGCGGAATGCAGGACGATGTCGGCGCCAAGCGAAAGCGGTTTTTGAAAATACGGAGTCATGAAAGTGTTGTCCGCGATTACCAAAAGCCCCTTACTTTTCGCCGCAGCGGAAATAGATGCGATGTCCGTGACTGAAAGAAGAGGATTGGCAGGCGTTTCTATTAGGACTCCCTTGGCGTCCGGAGCAAGGTCTTTTTCGAACTCTTCTCCTGTCGTGCCTTTAAAAAAAGAGTATTTCAGACCGAAGCGGGAAAAGACCTTGTCCAAAACGCGGAAAGTTCCGCCGTAAACATTTTCGGAAAGCATGACGCGATCGCCCGGTTTGAAGAGCGACAAGACCGCCGTTATGGCCGCCATGCCGGAGGCAAAGGCGAAGCCTGCGCTTCCGCCTTCCAGATCGGATATCAATGCCTCCAACGCCGCGCGTGTCGGATTGCCGGTCCTGGAATATTCCCAACCGGTAGATTTCCCCAATTCTTTTTGTTTGTAAGTGGAAGTTTGGTAGATTGGGACGTTGACGGCGCCGGTGGTTTTGTCGCCGTCTATACCGCCGTGGATAACCAGAGTTTCGTCTTTCATTGTTTCCTTCACTTTCTCTTTAGCGGAGCGGGATCCTTCTGTTTCCCGCTCCTTTTGATTGCTAGCGCCACGCTTAAATAACCGAGAGAGCATCGTCAAGAGCCCCGATAATATCATCGGGGTGTTCCAATCCGATGGAAAGCCTGATCAATTCCGGCAAGGTCCCGCCTTTGCGCAGATCTTCATCGGAAAGTTGCGAATGTGTTGTCGAAGCAGGGTGGATGATAAGGCTCTTGGAGTCACCGACGTTCGCCAAAATCGTAAAGATATCGCCGTTGGCGGCGTCCGTTACTTTGCGGGCTTCTTCCGCTCCTCCCTTGACTCCGAAAACGACCACGCCGCCGGCACCATTGGGAAGATATTTTTTAGCCAATTCAGGTTGTGTAAGCGAGGGATATTTGACCCAGGCGACCTTCGGATGTTTGGAAAGCCACTTGGCTACGATTAGCGCGTTTTCACTGTGCTTGGCGATACGTAGCGGCAGAGACTCCACGCCTTGCAAGAAGATCCATGCGGCATCCGGAGCGAGAGTCGGCCCCTGGTTGCGTATCCCTACTGTAAGCAGACGGATTGAGAAGGCGACGCTCTTTAACGCTTCTGGCAGATCGTGAGCGAATCTGAGGCCGTGATAACCTTTGTCCGGCTCGTTATAGAGCGCAAATTTTGGGTCTGTCCAGTCAAAATTTCCAGCTTCGATAACCGCTCCGCCAATGCCTGCGCCATGTCCGCCTATCCATTTGGAGAGGGAGTGGATAACAAAATCGGCGCCGAACTCGATGGGCCGCAACAAAGTAGGCGGCGTAAAAGTTGAATCGACCACCAGAGGCAGGTGATGCTTTTTGGCTATGTTCGCGTAGCCCTCGATATCCGCGATATCGAGAGCCGGATTGCCGACCGTTTCGATGAAGATCAGCCTTGTCTTTTCGTTGATTGCCGCCTCGACGGCCGCAAAATCATTTACAGGCGTAAAATTCACTTTGATGCCTACATTTGGCAAAATCGCGTCAAACTGTGCGAAAGTTCCGCCGTAGAGATTATTTGGCGCGATGATCTCGTCACCCGCTTTTGCGATATTTGTTATAGTGAAATAGATTGCTGCCGTTCCGCTGGCAAGGGTCTGCGCGGCAGCACCGCCTTCTAAAACAGCCAACCTCCTCGCCAGGACGTCGTTCGTTGGATTCATCAGTCTGGCGTAAATATTTCCAAGTTCTCTGAGCGCGAAAAGATCGGCTCCATGTTTAGAATTACGGAAATTATAAGCGGTCGTGCGGTAGATCGGAACCGCTCTAGCGTGTGTAGCCGGATCGCCGTAAGCGTCCTGCCCGGCATGGATAGCAAGAGTTTCCAGATGATATTGTTTGGCATTTTCTTTCTTGTCGCTCATGATTCCCTCCTTGTTTGGAATTATATTTAAATAATTTTTCTTAGCAAGCGCTCGTGTCATGGGCATCAATATTTAAGCTTGATTGCGTTATTGATTCAGCGGTCTTATATTGATTCCAGAAACAGCTTTTCGATGCTTTCGGAACAAGTATAGCAAATCACATTTGAAATCGGGTAATAGATAAATATATTGTTCAACTATAGGAAATTCCTATATAAGTAAAATAATAACCGATTGACAATGCGGCGGTTATAGAAAAGAAATTTAATTTGAATTTTTATTGGCGGAAATGAGTTTCTTCACCTCATCCAAAAAAATCTGGCCGGCGGATGACAATTCAACCTTATTGCGTTTGATGAAACCGACACAAATCTTCTCTTCAAGGTTCAGAGGGACCGCGATCATTTCGGGAGCGTATGTTTTGGCATTGGCCCCGGACGAGACAGTATATCCCTGAAGGCCGAGTATGAGTTTGGTCATAGTAGCGCGATCTCTGACTCGAATATTTTTCTTACGATCTATGGCGTCCATAACTTCCTCGGAAAAATAAAGCGCATTTTCGAGCCCTTGCTCGTAGGTGACATACGGATAAAGATCAAGCTCCGTGGGCATGATGAGCTTTTTTTTGGCTAGCGGATGCTTTTTGGAGAGGAAGACATGC
>JAFYIM010000016.1 GCA_017538635.1 bacterium | reverse complement strand
GCGAGGTCAACGTCCTCGTTGTAGGCGAAGAAGTCGGGGTCGAAAAGTCCGGTCTCCTTTAAGGCTTGCACGCGGTAGAGGGCGGCGCCTGCGCAGGCGCCGAAAACGCCCGCGTCGTCAGTATAGGTGTCACGGGGTTTCCCGTAGCCTCTTTTCCCGGCCACGCCGTGCTTAAAGAACATGTCGCCGGCGGAGTCGATGACAGCAGGAGCGTGTTCGCCGTCCCAACAGAGCAGCTGCGAGGCGACTGAGCCGAGCTTTTGATCGTTTTCGGCGGTCTGTACGAGCTCAGCGAGCCATTGCTTTTCGACTTTCGTGTCGTTGTTCAGGAGGACGATGTACTTTAAATCGGGATAGCGCTGGAAAAGGAGCGCAAGTGCTTCGTTGTTGCCGCGGGCGAAGCCGTAGTTTTCCTTGAAGTCGTATAAGAGAACGTCCGGGTAATCAGCTTTTATGATCTCGACGGAAGCGTCGGTGGAAGCGTTGTCGGCGACCACCGTGAGGAAATCCTGATAGTCTTGATCCCTGAGGGCGTCAAGGCAGTCCCTGATCAGCTTTTCGCCCTGCCAGTTCAGGACCAGCACGGCGGTTTCCACTTTTATGTCTTCGCTGCGTACGTCAAGCATTTTTATTCAGGATATAGGAGGCGAAGTCCCAGTCTCTTCTGTTGGTCAGTTTGAAATTCTTTTCGGAATCCTGGCAGATGGCGACGGGGAATCCCGCTTTCTCAAGTATCATCGCTTCATCGGTGTAGGCGCTCCAGTCTTCCTCGCTTTCTATTACAGCGTACGAGGCTCTGAGTTTTGAGAGCAGGAAGGTCTGCGGGGTGGAGGCTAAAAAGAGTTTTTCCCTCGGTATGGTGCGGGAGATAAGAGAGCCTTCCTTGGCTTCCTTCAAAGTCGAGGTCAGGGGAGTCGCGGCGATGGCTGCGCCTGTTTCCAGGGCTTTTTCTATCGTGGCTTTTATAGTATCAACTGAGACGAAGGGCCTGGCGCAGTCGTGGATGACCAGGATCGCTTCCTCAACGTTGTCGAGGGACCTGACGGCGTTGTAAACGGACTTGGCGCGGCAAGGGCCGCCCGGGATTATCTTCGCTTCAAATTCGACGGAGGCTTTGAAATCCTCAAGGCGGTCGGGATTGACGGCCAGGATGATCTTTTGGAAACTAAGGCTTGCGAAGACCTGGAGCGTGCGGTTCAGGACGCTTTTTCCGGCGAGCGGAGTAAGCAGCTTGTCGAAGCCCATGCGGGAGGCGCTTCCGGCGGCGGGGATGATGGCGAAAATTGGAAGATCCATTAGAAGAGGGAAGTTTGTCCGCGGTTCTCCAAGAAGCGCTCGTCTTGGGCGGCGCTTTCGCTTTCGCCTTTCAGCATTATGCCGAAGTTGTAGTCGAGAAGGCTGACGAGGAGTTCCTTACCGGGAATGGAGATGGGCAAAAAGCCGCTGTCGCAGCCGGCGTTCACGGTCTTCAGCCAGCTTTGGACTTCCTCCGGGCCGTCGCCTTGATTCGTTTCCAGGAGAGCGTAGGGCGGAATGTTGTGGCGCAGGGCCTCGGCGTCCGGATCGTGGAAGGGCAGGAAGCCGAAGATCTCGGGGAAGAGGCGTTCGTCCAGGACGGAGAAGCGTTTGCCGAAATCTCTGCCGTAGCCTGTGACGAGCTGAATGTCGAAGTAGTAGGCGCCGGAAAGCCTGTGGAGGATCTCCCTGGAAGTGTTGAGGATCGTGGAAGCGATCCTGAAACTTTCCTCGCCCTTGTCCTGGCCCGTGAAAGCTGAGATCGCTTCCCTAAGTCCTATGAGTTCGCAGCCCGGGATGTCGGACATTCTCAGTTGTCCGTTGGCCTGAGCGTAGAGGCGGTATTGGCGGCAGGCGTGCACCGCCGCTTCCAGGGAAGGCTGAAGGTCTAGGAGAAGCTGCTCAATGTTGGCTTCCTTGTTCTTATAGACGATCCTGGGAAGGTTGACGGCGATAAGCTGGGAGATGGGCGTCAGGTCGTTTTTCACCCAGAGGATGTTGTGGCCGAGTTTGGAAAGCTCTATGAAGATAGAGGCGGTCTTTTCCTTTTCCTCGATCTCGCCCTGGAATTGGAAGATCAGGCTGTTGTTGGGCTCCAGGGACCTTATGAGGTTCGCTGCGGTCTCCGCTTCGCAGGCGGGGAAATTGAAGTAGAACGTTCCTTTGAAAGCGGAGGCGAGATCGATCGTTTCAATGACGCGCTCCCTCGGACAGTTTTTCAGAAATTCTGAGTCGAAGTTGAGCGTCAGGTTGTTGCAGAGATAATTCTCCAGCTTTTTGAATTCAGTTATGAGCTGCTTGCGGTTCGTATCCGCTTTGACTAAG
>JAFYIM010000204.1 GCA_017538635.1 bacterium | reverse complement strand
GAAGAGGCGCCGGACGGGCTGCCGTTTTTTGTCGTCCGCGGCGGCGACGGCGCGGTCCTTGCGCGCGCGGCCGTCTGGACGAATTCCGCCTTGAATTACCGCGGCGCGGTTCCCGGACTCGTCGGTTCGTTTGAAAGTGAAAACGACGCGGCGTCCGCGGCGGCGGTCCTCCTGGCCGCCGAAAATTATGTCCGCGCCCGCGGACACCAGCGCGTCGTCGGCCCCATGAACGGCAGCACCTGGGGTCGCTACCGTCTCGCTGGTCCCGAGGGGGCGCCCTGCCTCTTTCCGTTGGAGCCGATGAATCCGCCCTGGTATTGGGAACTCTGGGAGAAATGCGGGTACGAGACGCTGGCGGAGTACGTCACGAAAAGTTTTCCGCTCTCGGAAGATTCCTTCGCACGCCTTGAAAAGGCGGAGCGGATCTTCGCGCAGCGCGCCATAACGGTCGCGGATTGGCGTCCCGACCGCGTCCGGGAGGAACTCGACGACATTTTCGCGGTCTCGCTAGTCAGCTTTAAAAACAATTTTCTATACGTGCCGGCGGACCGCGGAGCGTTTCTTTCGCACTATCTTCCGCTGGCGGCCGGAATGCGCCCCCACGACGCGGCTATCGCCCGCCGCGCCGACGGATCGCCCGTCGGCTTCGTCTTCGGCTTTCCCAATCCCTACGCTGCAGAAGGGGCGGAGTATGTCGGCAAGACGGTCGCCGTTCTGCCGGACGCGGACTGCCGCGGCCTCGGCGCGTTTTTAGCCGAACGCATGGCAAAAAAAGCCTTTGAGGACGGGTTCCGTGTCATATACCACGCGCTCATGCACGTCGACAACGTCTCCACCATCATAGGTAACCACGCCGGAGCCAAAGTCTGCCGCAGGTACCGGCTTTACACGAAAGAGTTCAAATGAATGCGAACCTTTGCGAACTTTTGAGGGACCGTGCCGCAAAAAACCCCGGCCGCGCCGCCCTGATCCACCGCGGCGTTTCCGTAACTTACGGCGAACTGACGCGGCGCGTCGAACGGCGCGCGTCCGCGCTGGCGCGCTATGGCGTGAAAAAAGGGGACCGCGTCGTGATTTTCGTCCCGATGTCGATAGCCCTTTACGAGATCCTGCTTTCCGTCTTCTCGCTGGGAGCGGTGGCGGTTTTCATCGACGCCTGGGCCGACGCCGCGCGTCTCGATTACGCGGCGCGTCTCGCGGAAGCCAAGGCTTTCGTGGGCATCCCAAAGGCCTGGCTCCTTTTCCTCAAGTCCAAGGCGTTGCGTCAAATCCCCGTGAAACTTTTTCCCGGCTTCGGTAAAGGCTCCGCTAAAGAAAGCTGCTCTCCGGTTTCCTGCGCCGAGGACGATCCCGCGCTGGTGACTTTTACGACCGGTTCGACGGGCGTTCCGAAGGCGGCGCTGCGGACCTGCGGCTTTCTTTTGGCGCAGCATCGCGCGCTGAAAGATTTTCTCGGGGTTGGGGAAGGGGACGTCGACATGGCGACGCTGCCGATTTTCTCGCTGAACAACATTGCCTGCGGCGCGACGACGCTCATTCCCGATTTCAACCCCGCCAGGCCCGCCGACTTTGACCCCGTGAAAATCGCTGGCGATGCGGCCGCGGCCGGCGTGACGACCACGGCCGCTTCGCCGGCTTTCTTAAAGAAACTTTCCGAGGCGGCTCGGGAAACAAATCCGATTCCGACGCTCCGCAAAATTTTTGTCGGCGGCGCCGCGGTGTTTCCGGAGTTCGCCGAAGCGTTGTCAGCGGCTTTCCCAGGCGCGGCGGTAAGCGCGGTCTACGGTTCGACGGAGGCCGAGCCCATCGCCGCGATCGCGGCGGACGAGCTCGCAGCGTCCGATTGCGCTGAGGGCGTCCCGGCCGGGGAGGTGAGCGCCTTCATTGAGCTTCGCATTGTTCGTTTCGACGCTATCCTGCGCCATGAAATGAAGGAAGAAGAATGGAGCGCCGCCCAGGCCGCGCCCGGCGAGGCCGGCGAGATCTGTGTCGCCGGCGATCACGTCCTGAAAACCTACTATCGCAACCCGGAAGCCGAGAAAGAGAACAAAATCAAGGTCGGCGGCAAAATCTTCCACCGCACCGGCGACGCCGGACGGCTCGTCGGGGGACGTCTCTTTCTTCTGGGGCGAGCCTCGCGCGTCTTTACAACGTCTGGCGGCGCGAAGGCTTATCCCGCGCTGATCGAGCGCGAACTGCTGAAACTTGACGCGAGCGCCGCTGGAACGCTTGTCAGCGGCCGGGACGGCCGGGCGGTTCTGATTTTGGAAAGCGCCGATCCCGAAGCAGCCCGCGCGGAAGCCCTGACGCTTGACCGCCGGCGCGTGCCCTACGACGAGATCCGCGTCATCGCCCGCATCCCGCGCGACCCTCGCCACGCCTCGAAAATAGATTATAATGCGCTCGCCGAACATATTTCTTTGTGAAAATTAAAACAAGGCCTTGGCTGATTTCGGTTGATTTAAGAGGGGCGTTATGGTATAATCCCCACATTTACTGAGATTATCGAAATTATTATGGAAAGCAATACGAAGAAAACGGTTTTTCTGACCGGCGGCACGGGCTTCCTGGGCGGGCACTTGGGACGCGAGTTTTTGTCTCGCGGCTGGCACGTGCTGTATTTGGCCAGGGCGAAGCGCACCGTTTCCGCTAAAGACCGCGTTTTGACTGTTTTGGAAGCGATAGACCCCAAATGGCGGGAACTTCCCGGGACCTTCGAACTGGTCGAGGGCGACATCTCCCTGCCGAATCTGGGAGTGGACGATGCGCTTTGGGGAGAGAAACTGAGGAAAGTAGATGAGTTTTGGCATTCCGCCGCTGTCCTTTTCTTTTCTGAGGACCAGCGCGAAGTGACCGAGAAAATAAACCACCAGGGGACCCTGAACGTCCTTGACTTTGTGAAACGCTACGGCATCAAGCGTCTTCAGCACATCAGCACAGCCTATGTGAGCGGACTTTGCAATCATGTCGTCAAGGAAGAAGTCGCCGAATGCGACTGGGAGTTCCGCAACCCCTATGAAGAGACCAAATACGCCGGCGAGCAGGCTGTCAAAAAATTCGCCGACGAAACGGGCGTGGCGACAACGATCTACCGCCCGGCGGTCATAATAGGGGATACCGTGAACGGGAAGTGCCTGTCATTCACGGGATTTTATAACATCGCCAAGGTCTTCGCCTTGATGAAACGCCTTGTGGTGCGCAAGATCAACGGAGACGCCGAATTTTACAAAAAGCACGATCTTTACACAAACGGAAACTACGTCAATTATCCTTTCCGCTTTCCCTGCCCCTCAGACACGACTGTGAACCTCATTCCTGTCGACTGCGTCGTAAGCAATATCATGAATCTCTGCGAGCGCCCCGAGTCCGTAGGCCAAGTTTATCACCTGACTCATCCGAATCCTCCCAAGATCCGCGAATTGCTGGTTAAGGGATGCAAATGGATCAAAATGGGCGGAGTGGAATTCGTCGACTGCACGTTCGAGCAGTCCGAGCAAGTTTTGAGGGAAGAGGTGAAGAAATTCGCCGCTCTCGGGATCAACATCAGTTTTTGTTTGGAAATCAGCGAATATCTGCGCTATTTGTTCGGCGAACCTGTTTTCGACGTCTCCAACATACGCGCCGCTTTGAAGGAAAAATACTTCGAAGCTCCCGTTATCGACGAGGCCTTCCTCAGGAAGATCCTTGATTTCGGAGCGGGGTGCCAATGGCATGGCGTAGTTTAGTTTTTCTCTCCCTGCTTTTCCTTTACGGCTGCAGCTCGACGATCACTCTTCGCAACGCCAATGTGAAGGTGGCGGAGCAGGCTGAACTTGGAAGTCCCGCGGTCTTTTTCCTTGACAAAGTTGCTGTTCCCGTTTTGCTGGACGGGAAAATAGGCAAGATAAGGGCTGTTGCCGACGAGCAATGGAGCTGGGTGAAAACGCAGAGCGATCTTTCCGCTTGGGCCGACAAAGAGTGGGAAATTTTCATGAGGCGCCACGGGCAGACCATGGTCACAGATCCCAGGAAATGCGACTACCACGTTCTGTGCGACATAGTCAAAATTTACACTGAAAAATTCAACGAGTACATGGGCGCGCACAAATTCGCCTCCCATGTCGTGATGCGCGTGACTATAAAGCGCGCGGGGGACGGATACTCCGTCTATGCTAAAGAGTTAAAGCAATCATTTGCTGTCACTATTCCGGTCGAAGGCTTGGAGAACGCAGGCGACGAAGCCATTTACAATTACTGCCTGTCCGCGGTTTTCCAAAATTGCCTGGAAAAGATAAGGCTGCCTTAACGGCCGGGAACAAAATTTATCCATTTCAATGAAGAATCAAAAAATAGAAAGAGAGATCATCATCGACACCGAGCAGGCTCAGGAGCGCCGCGTCGCCGTCGTGGAAGACAAGCAGCTTGAGGAATATTACATCGAGCGCGACGAGCAGCACCGCCATATGGGCAGCGTTTACAAAGGCAGAGTGGAGAACATCATTCCCGCCATCAACGCGGCCTTCATCGACATAGGTCTCGAAAAGAACGGCTTCATCCACATCGACGACGTCTTCGCCTCCAACCTCGACGCCATGGAACTTGACGACGAGGAGGAAGAGGAAGACGGCGAGAAAAAGAATCAGAACCAGAATCAAGGTAAGAACCGCCCGAAAAACCGCAAGGACCTCAAGATCTCCGATATCCTTAAAGAAAAGCAGGAGATCATCGTCCAGGTCGTGAAAGAGCCCATCAGCACGAAAGGCTGCCGCCTTACGACAGACATCAGCCTGCCGGGCCGCTTCCTTGTCCTGATGCCCTTTGAAAAGCAGATCGCCGTTTCCAGGCGTATAAGCAATGTTCAGGAACGCAAGCGTCTCCGCCAGATGGCCAGGGAAGTCAATCTTCCGGAAGGCTGCGGCCTCATCATAAGGACCGCGGCGGAAGGCTGCACCCAGAAGGCATTCGAAAACGACGTGGCCTACCTTGTCAACACCTGGAAAGAGATAGAAGAAAAGCACCGCGCCACTTCCGCCCCCGCGCTGCTGCACCCTGAATTGGACCTCGTTCTGAGGACGATCAGGGACAGCTACGGCGAGGACGTTTCCCGCATCGTCGTCAACACCAAGCCCGACTACGACCGCATCATGACTTTCGTCAAGAGCTTCGTGCCCGAGGCGAAGAACAATGTCAGGCTCTACGAAGGCGACGTTCCCATCTTTGAGAAATGGAATGTCCAGAAAGATATCGACAGGGCTTTCAGGCGCAACGTCTGGCTGAAATCCGGCGGCTACATCGTCATCGACCAGACCGAGGCTATGATCGCCATCGACGTGAACTCCGGGCGCCACACTTCAAGCGACAACCAGGAGGAGACCGTTACCAAGACGAACCTCGAGGCGGCCGACGAGATCGCCCGTCAGCTCAAATTAAGAAACATCGGCGGCCTCGTCGTGGTGGACTTCATCGACATGCATTCCAAGCAGAACCAGAAGGAAGTCGTGATGCGCTTGCAAAGCGCCCTGAAGCGCGACAAGGCCAAGAGCAGTATCCTTCCCTTATCCGAGTTCGGCCTCCTCGAAATGACGCGCCAGCGCGTCACTGAGTCCATCAGGCAGTCCGTTTACGACGAATGCCCCTACTGCCACGGCAGAGGCCTTGTGAAATCCCTCTTGTCCATCTGCCTGGAGCTCCAGCGCGCGCTGCAATCCCTGCTTTCCCTTGAAAAGGAAAAGGACGTCAGGATCGACGTCAATCCTAGTGTGGCTGCCAGCTTAAGGGAGAATTTAGACATTCTTAAGAAGATAGAAGAGCAGTACAACGCGAACCTGACCATAACTTCCAATCCCAAAATGGACCTGGAGGATTATAAATTCTACGATGCCCTTAGCGGCAAGGCGCTGCAGTTGAAGCGCCGTTAACACGAAGGTAAAATTACCATGCCGACCTACGAATACCGCTGCAAAAAATGCGGTTATGAATTTGAGAAATTCCAGCAGATAACCGCGGAACCCTTAAAGAAGTGCCCCAAATGCGGAGGGCATGTCGAAAGACTCATCAGCGGGGGAGCGGGAATAATCTTCAAAGGCAGCGGTTTCTATGAGACCGACTACAAGTGCAAAGCCAGCGAGTCCTGCCATCAGATCGAACACGAACACGGCGCAGGCTGCGGCTGCGAACATTGTCACCATAAAAAATAGGAAGACCTCTATGACTACTACCCCCAAAAGGATCATTCCCTGCCTTGACACCAAAGGCGGCCGCCTTGTCAAAGGCGTAAACTTTTTAGGCCTTGCCGACGTCGGCGATCCGGTGGAATACGCCAGAATGTACAACGAACAGGGCGCTGACGAACTGGTCTTCCTTGACATCACCGCTTCCCACGAAGGCAGAGACACCATAGTCGATCTCGTCTCCAAGACTTCCGAAGTCATCTTCATGCCCCTGACGGTCGGCGGCGGCATCAAATCAACGGACGACATGCAGCGCATCTTAAGAGCCGGCGCTGACAAAGTCGGCGTCAACACCGCGGCTGTCATGCGTCCCGAGATCTTAAAGGAAGGCGCCAAAATGTTCGGCACGCAGTGCATCGTTCTGGCCGTGGACGCCAGGGACCGCAGGCTCAATACGAAAGTGAACGTTGAGGAAGCCCACAAGATCGACTGGGGCTGGGACATCTCTCCTCTCAAAGTCGATGAAAACAGTCTCTGGGAAGTTTACGTTCACGGCGGCCGCACGGCCACCGGCATCGATCTTATCAAATGGTGCAAATACGCCGTATCCCTCGGCGCTGGCGAAATACTTCTTACCTCCATGGACAAGGACGGCACCAAGGACGGCTACGACAACGCTATGAACAAAGCCGTGCGCGACGCGGTCAGCGTTCCTCTGGTCGCCTCCGGCGGCGCAGGCTGCCTCGAGGACTTTTACAAAGGCGCCGTGGAAGGCGAAGCGGATGCCCTTCTCGCGGCCTCACTCTTCCATTTCGGCACGTTAACGGTCCCGCAGGTGAAAGAATACCTCGCAAGCAAAGGCGTGCCTGTAAGGCCCGTAGAGAAGAAATAAAAGAAGAACAAAAAAGGCGGCTTCAGCCGCCTTTTTTTATTGCCTTTTCAGCATCTTTTCAAGTTTCCTAAGTTTCGGGAAGCTTACTCCG
>JAFYIM010000203.1 GCA_017538635.1 bacterium | reverse complement strand
GTTAAAAAAGCCTCTATATCCTTTTCCATCTGCGCTTTTACGCTGTTCTTATCAAGTTCATCTTGACTAGGGAAGAATTTATCCACTCCGCATTCTTCCATGCGTGCATCAACGTCTATCCCAAAAAATTTATCCATAAAGTAATTATGGAGCGTTGCTTCGATACTACTACAGTTTTGCACCGCTCCGGGAACAGGATAAAACTTTTCAGGCGGATAATTATTTCTTAAAAAATCCCAAGCCTCTTCTCCCCTCTCTTGTTCAACGAGGTATGAGCAGTAATTCTGAAGCAATAAAAATTCATCAGGATGCTCCTTAAGGATCTCCTTAACAGCATTCTCGTAAGCATCGCAAGCCCCGAAATCTTTGTAGTCTTTGCAGAAACAAAAAGCCCACCAAACATCGGGAGTGTTATTTGGACTCGAAACCGGCATGCTGCCACGCTGATAAG
Organism: bacterium; assembly: GCA_017538635.1. Next base: position 6,200 of record JAFYIM010000203.1, on the reverse strand, counting down.
AGCAAATTTCGCCACCCTCTCTCAAGTCCAACTCACCGGATTTGGAAAAATCCAAGCTTTTCATAAGCCTGGTTGCCAAACGCGGTATCTCATTGGTGCAACCCAAAAACACAAGCGCGTCAGCTATCTGATAAAAAGTCAGGGAATTCCGCAGACGTTCAGCCCTGTCAATGTCAGAATACCACTCAGCAGAATTCACTGGGTCAATTGATTCGCTGACAGGAGCTTTGACAAGAGCGTCCACAAATTCATTAAAAGTGAATTGCCCATTCTCTTCGCAATATTTTCTGAAACGGTCGTTCAATTCCCTCTTTAAAGTGCCGCTGCTGTCCTTAAGGTTGTGCATCGGGAACTTAGCGAATATAAGCCAATTGGAAACGGACTGGGAGAGATTTCCGGAAACAAGGATTTGTTTCCATGCCGGCATCCATTCGCGCTGAGGATTATTTTTATAGTAAATTTCCTTTCTTGAAATTGGAAACAAATTTATCGTTTTGCTTATCTTTTCGTCAAGAAATCTTCTGGGGTCGTTTCTCCACTCCGGTTCTTTCACTTTTGTCTCGCGGATCAGTTTGTCCAGTTCAGATACCACAGCAGTTTCACCAACCTTATCACACCACTTTCTGAATTTATCGGCATAATACGGGAAATCGTGATTGGCCGCAATTTCGCTCGCCTTTATCAACTTCAATATGCCATCTGCGCAGGAGGCGGGAAAATTATCTCTTAAATTGGTTATGATGCAGGCCACTTCCGCTTCGTTTATGCGTATGAGGCATTCTCCCGACAATCTTGGTTCTTTATGCGTCAAAACTTCCACGGCTTTTGCAAAATCTTCCGGATCGTCTGTTATAACGGCCAGTTCGAAAGCCACCGCATTATTCGGCTGTTTTTGTCTTGCTGATTTTTCTTTAAACTTTTTCCCTAAATAATCTTTGAAATCCTCAATATCAGATTGCTCGCCTAAACGCCTTATGGTGTATTCGGAATGGTAATCCAAACCTTCCAGCATCGGCTTAGCTATTTTTCTTTTAGCTTTACTGTAACTGTCGAATTTGTTTTTCCTGCCGCTTTCCCAAAACCATTTTCCCCATTCGCAAAACTGAGGTGCGTTGGAATACAGCTGCCACATGACCACCTCGCAATCTCCGCCTGGCTCTCTTCCGGAACGATATATAGGCATTTCCAATTCGTTGCATAAAGAAACATACCCTTCATATGCGCAAGGCATTTTGCAAATCTTCTCTAAGGGATAAAACTTTTTAAGGAACTCGCGCGCGGTTTCGCGATCGTCATAGCGGCAGAGAGTATCGCAATAAAGTTTTGCCAGCGGAAAGTAATTCGAATGAATTTCCGCAGCCTCTTTCAAGCCTTTCAAAAAGAGAGCATGCATTCTGCAATGTTGGGCCAAACCGGAAAGTCCAAACCATACCGAATTAACGCCTTTCAAAGAAATAAGCGCATTAATAGTCTGCGGGTTTGCTGTCCAATCAATACTGAAATCACAGTCATAATAAATATCATCAATACTGCCACTGATCAACGGAATATCATTAAACGTCGAATCAATATCTCCCAAACAGCGACTCTTGTAATTAGTTTGAACAAATTCATTATAATTCGCTTTTTTCAATCCCTCCAGCCATGCGGATACGATATTTTCAATCTCCTTAGTTTGGCCCAAAAGTATCAGCACATCGCATATATTGAAAAAGTGATAAGAATTTTTCGTGGCCCATTTTTTCTGTTCGTTTTTAGAAAAGAATGAAAAAACATTGCCAGTAGGATAACAGCAGTTCCCGTTCGTGCGCATCTTCAAAAGCGCAGCGGAAAAATCATCCAGCGTGAAGTGGCCTGGTTCTTCGCAGAGCTTTTTAAAATCCGTTGCAATATTTAAAAAATGAGAATCGTCCGGCCAAATTGGATCATTGACCTGACACAAGAAAAACAGAGGAACTTTCGCAAAATCAACCCAGTTAGTGACAGATTCCGCCAGCGTTCCATTCAAAAGGATCTCTTTCCAAATCGGCAGCCACTCTTCCTTGGGTGAGGTTCTGTGATATTCCCAGGAAGCCTGAAGGGGATCTGTGATCTCTTTTTCCGCAGCGTATTTTTCAATGTTCGCGGCTAGTTTTTGTTTGGGCGTAAGCGAAGCGTCATTTTCATCCGCAAAAGAAGAAACGCAAAGCGCAAAAACGATACTTGCAAAAACAAGCAAAAGATAGTTTGTCTTTTTCATGGTACAACCTTCGGGCGATGGTTTACACGATTCTAAAACTGTGTATACTATTTTACCATACTTTTGTGTCAAAAAAAAAAAAGGCAAGCGTAAGTCGCTTGCTTTAAACCAGTTGCACTTTTTATGAGCGGAAGGTGACGACTTCGCCGGGGGCGACGTCTGCGGTCACCCAGCTGTTGCCGCCTATTACGGCGCCTTTGCCAATTGTGATGTCGCCGAGGATGGTGGCGTTGGCGTAAATTATGACGTCGTCTTCGATGGTCGGGTGGCGCTTGATGTTCCTCGCTTCCCTGGCGTTGGCGGGGAAGGATTTGGCGCCTAGCGTGACGCCCTGGTAGAGCTTAACGTTTCTGCCGATGACGGTGGTCTCGCCAATGACTACGCCGGTGGCGTGGTCGATGAAGAAGCGTTCGCCTATTTTGGCGCCCGGGTGGATGTCAACGCCGGTCCTTCTGTGGCCGTATTCCGTCATGATCCTGGGGATAAGGGGAACGCCCATGGAGTGGAGTTCGTGGGCCAGGCGCTGGATGGCGATGGCCTGGAAGCCGGGATAGCAGAGGATCACTTCCTCCTTGGCGAAGCAAGCGGGGTCGCCGTCGTAGGCGGCCTCGATGTCGGTCTTGATCAAGGATCTTACTTTGGGAAGAGTCAGAAGGAAAGTTTCAGCAAGGGAGGCGGCTTTTTTTACGCAACGGGCTTTGTCGCAGTCGGGGCGTTCGTCGCCCCGGCAGACGTAATTTATGCCTCTTAAAATTTGTTCGGTAAGTTTTTGCTTGACCTCCTCGAGGCGGCAGACCGTTACCGCGGCAAAGTTCGCTTTAGTCAGACGCTCCGAACCGAAAAAGCCGGGTAGGACGAGCGCTAAGAGCTCCTCCGTTAAGGAGGCGATGTCGTCGCTGCTCGGCAGATTCAGTCCGTCGATATGGTTTATGTTGCCGTCCTCTTTGTAGCTTTCGACTAAGTTGGAGGCGGCGTCGCTGACTAGTTTGTGATCAGGCATCTTGTTTTTAGTTCTCGAATGCCGCTATCGTGTCGATAGCTTCCTGGGGAGTCTTGACCTGGGCCAGTTTTTCTCTCACTTCGCTCTTCCCTAAGAGGCGGGAGATCCTAGCCATGGCGTGGAGATACTGGTTGTTGTCGCCGGAATCGGGGGCGATGATGAGGATCACCAGATTGACGGGCAGACCGTCAAGAGCGCCGTACTCGATGGGACGGGCGGGACGGGCCAACAGGACGGAGATCTCTTCGACCTGGCTGGATTTGGCGTGCGGGAAGCCGATGCCGCGACCGATACCGGTGTTGCCGAGGGCTTCGCGTTCCGTCACTTCCCTGGCCAGGGCTTCCGGATCGGCGATGTTGTTCACTTCCGAGAAGGTCTTGATGATCTTGGCCAGAAGGGCGTCTTTTTCCTTCTCCTTAACGTCAAGAAGAATGTTTTTGGGAGTTAAGAGATTGGAGAGTTTCAGTTCGTTCATCATAGTTACTTTACCACTAGTACCGCACAAGGTGCGTGTTCGATTAGTTGCTGAGCCAGACTCGCCTGTCCTAGACCGGGAGTGTGGCCGATTATAATTAGGTCAACGCCGTACTCGGAGGCCAGTCTCGGCAGGACTTCTTCCGGATACCCGGACTCCTGGAGAATGACGATCGACGCTCCGGCGCTTTTGGCTATTTCTTCGGCGTCATACAAGTAACACCAGCCGTTTTCCTCCAACTCGACTTCGGCTTCCGCAAGGCTAATTTCGCCGCTGCGGGTAAGCTGGATGACCGTCTGGCGGTTCACGACGTTCACCGCTATGATGGTCGTTTCCAGGCCGGAGTAATCGACGGCCACGTCAAGGGCGGCGCGTGATTCTTTGCTGGCGTCAACGTAGAGCAGGATGTTTTTCGGTTTCACTGTTCACCTACTTTTGCAAATTCATTTTTACTTTCTTGCGCTGGAAGAAGCTTTGCCGCTCCCCTTCCTCAAGAGATTCCGAGATGAATTTGATGGTATCCCCCGCGTTGGGGATGGTGATGTTTTCAAGGGCGTTCACACGGCGCTGGGTCTTCTGGACTTCCTTGGCAAGGCGCGAAAGGGTAAGCGCGGCTTTCGCGTACTCTAGGAGCAGCGGAACGACGGAGGAGAAGCTTTTGACGGCGGAGTCGAAACTTTCGGAAGTGCCAAGAAGGCCCAGTTCCGCTGATTCAGGCGCTTTTTCCAATTCGAGTTCCGGGAGCATGACGCCCATGACCGTATGTTCGCGCATATTTACTTCCAGGGGTTCCCTGAAAGCGAAGTTGGCTCGCTCAATTTCTTCGGAGCCCATTTCGACATAAGCGTCGTAAAGGTCCCCGTAAGCTTTTTGCAGCGCTTCGTTGAGCCTCCTTTGCAAATGGGAGATCCCGTGGATGACTTGCATCATCTCCATAATCAGGACTTCCCTTTTGCGGTCCAAGAGTTCATAGCCGTCTTTGGCGAATTTCAGTTCGCTTTGCAGCTTGAAGAGATTGGACTTTGTAGGAGGCATCTTGAGGATCATAAAGACCTCTTACTTCTCCGCGGGCTTTTCAGCAGGTTTGGCTTCTTCTTTTTCAGCGGGCTTAGCTTCGGCTTTCTCGGCGGGCTTTTCAGCGGGCTTGGCCTCTTCCTTTTCAGCAGGCTTGGCTTCGGCTTTCTCAGCGGGCTTAGTTTCTTCTTTGGAGACTTCCTCGTCCTTAGATTCGGACTCGGTCTCCGCAGAGGCCGCGCTATCCTTGGCTTCCGTGGCGGGAGTTTCCGGTTCCGGATCCTCTTTCTTCATCGTGATCTCTAAGGGCTCCATGTCCTCTTCATCCTCGTACATCTCGGTGCCGAAGGATGCCTGGGACATAATGTAGCCGTCTTTTTCCGCCTTCACGGAATAGCGGTTGCCGGGCACAAGATCGTCGCTCGTGATCTTGAATTGTCCCCTGGCGTCAGTCTTGCTCTTGATGCTTTCTTTGCCCCAGACGGAGACATCCACGCCCGCCATGGGCGTGCCGTTCTCGTCGGTCACCGTGCCTTTCATAGTCCCGGCGAAAGCGCCGAAGGAGAGCAAGGAAAGGACGATCGCGACGGTAAAACTAGTTTTCATATTGTTCATTCCTGTTGTTATTTTTTGGGAAGATATTTTTCTATTTCTTCGCGGGAAACGCGCGTAAGTTCTCTTTCTGGCAGGATGCTCATTAGTTCCCAGCCGATCCTAAGAGTGTCCCTGATGGAGCGGTCTTCGGAAAAGCTCTGACGGACGAAGGTGTTTTCGAATTCTTCACCGAAGCGCATGTAGGCCTTGTCAGTGTCGGTCAATTCCTCGGCGCCTATAATGGATGCCAAGCTTCTGACATACTCCACTCTGCTGTAGGCGGCGTAGAGCTGGCTTGACCAGTTCGGATGATCCTTCCTGGTGTAGCCTTCGCCGATGCCGTCCTTCATGATTCGGGAAAGACTCGGGAGAACGTTGATGGGCGGATAAATGCCCTTGGCGTGCAATTCCCTTGAGACTACGATCTGGCCTTCCGTGATATATCCGGTGAGGTCGGGCACCGGGTGCGTGATGTCGTCGTTCGGCATCGTAAGAATAGGCAGCTGCGTAATGGAGCCCTTGCTGCCGGAGACGCGGCCGGTGCGCTCGTAAAGACTCGCAAGGTCGGAGTAGAGGTAGCCGGGGTAGCCTTTGCGGCTAGGCACCTCGCCTCGGGCGATAGCGACTTCACGCAGCGATTCGCAGTAGTTCGTCATGTCGGTCAATACGACCAGAACGTGGTGGCCGCAGTCGAAAGCCAGATGCTCCGCCAGTGTCAGCGCGATCCTCGGCGTAACGATGCGCTCTTCGGGAGGGTCGTTGGCAAGGTTCAAGAACATCGCCGTGTTCATGATGGCGCCGGAGCTTTCGAACTCTTTTCTAAAATACTGCGCGACGTCGTACTTGACGCCCATGGCGGCGAAAATGATGGAGAATTT